>NC_015167.1:322500-622500 GCF_000190595.1 Cellulophaga lytica DSM 7489
ATTTTCGTTTGTAGAACCTCCAGAATACCTTACAGTAAACCTTCTACGGCGCTACAATGCTCCCCTACCCCTCTATTATATAGAAGTCATAGCTTCGGTGATATACTTATGCCCGATTATTATCCATGCCCAACCGCTCGACCAGTGAGCTGTTACGCACTCTTTAAATGAATGGCTGCTTCCAAGCCAACATCCTGGCTGTCTGTGCAGTTGGACCTCGTTTTTTCAACTTAGTATATACTTTGGGACCTTAGCTGATGATCTGGGTTCTTTCCCTCTCGGACATGGACCTTAGCACCCATGCCCTCACTGCGCATAAACATTTTATAGCATTCGGAGTTTGTCAGGAATTGGTAGGCGGTGAAGCCCCCGCATCCAATCAGTAGCTCTACCTCTATAAAACTATATGCACGCTGCACCTAAATGCATTTCGGGGAGTACGAGCTATTTCCGAGTTTGATTGGCCTTTCACCCCTACCCACAGGTCATCCCAAGACTTTTCAACGTCAACGGGTTCGGTCCTCCACTTTGGGTTAACAAAGCTTCAACCTGCCCATGGGTAGATCACACGGTTTCGCGTCTACTACTACCAACTATATCGCCCTATTCAGACTCGCTTTCGCTACGGCTCCGGTCCATAAAACCTTAACCTTGCTGGTAAAAGTAACTCGTAGGCTCATTATGCAAAAGGCACGCCGTCACCCCTAAAGGCTCCGACCGCTTGTAAGCGTATGGTTTCAGGATCTTTTTCACTCCCTTGTTCAGGGTTCTTTTCACCTTTCCCTCACGGTACTGGTTCACTATCGGTCTCTCAGGAGTATTTAGCCTTAACGGATGGTCCCGCCAAATTCACACAAGGTTTCACGTGCCCCGTGCTACTCAGGATACCACTATCGGTAATGGTCTTTACTTATACAGGGCTATCACCTGCTATGGCCACGCTTTCCAACGTATTCTAATTCATAACACACCAAATATCGTGGTCCTACAACCCCAATACTGCCGAAACAATATTGGTTTGGGCTAATCCGCGTTCGCTCGCCACTACTAACGGAATCACTTTTGTTTTCTCCTCCTCCGGGTACTTAGATGTTTCAGTTCTCCGGGTTTGCTTCTCTTTCGAGATGACATATCTTCAATATGCCGGGTTGCCCCATTCGGATACCTGCGGATCATATCATATGTGCTGATCCCCGCAGATTTTCGCAGCTTATCGCGTCCTTCTTCGCCTCTGAGAGCCTAGGCATTCCCCATACGCCCTTTTGTAACTTGTCACTACTAGATGTTTTACATACCATCTAATAGCCTCTTGCTCTTCTCTATTTCGTATTCTTTTTATTTCTTATCGTGATAATTACCCCTGTGGTAATTATACACAATGTCCCAATATGTCAATGAACGTTATTACGAATCGCAACAGACAATTAAATTATCTATGCTCTCGATTACAATACACTGGATGATAATATTAATTATCTCCAGAAATTGCCTGGTGGAGAATATCGGAGTCGAACCGATGACCTCCTGCGTGCAAGGCAGGCGCTCTAGCCAGCTGAGCTAATCCCCCATATACTAAAAGTAGTATATAGTAGCTTGTAGTTAGTACTGCCAACTACTACTCAACTTCCAGAATTTCCTTTTTACATTACGTTTATAATGCTATCTCAATACAACCAAACTAAAATAACTATAGCCTCTTGTTTTACCTTGACTACTTTTGTAACACTTACTCTTGATAAGCTTTACTTAGTAGTCCCAGGCAGACTCGAACTGCCGACCTCTACATTATCAGTGTAGCGCTCTAACCAGCTGAGCTATGGGACTCAATCTTAGTTGTTGTATCTTAATATTTTGAAGTGACAGCGAAAAAAGAAAATAAATCTAGATAAACTAAATTCTTACTACATAAACTAATATGTAACGGTCGTCTTTCTCTAGAAAGGAGGTGTTCCAGCCGCACCTTCCGGTACGGCTACCTTGTTACGACTTAGCCCTAGTTACCAGTTTTACCCTAGGTCGCTCCTTGCGGTGACGAACTTCAGGTACCCCCAGCTTCCATGGCTTGACGGGCGGTGTGTACAAGGCCCGGGAACGTATTCACCGGATCATGGCTGATATCCGATTACTAGCGATTCCAGCTTCACGGAGTCGAGTTGCAGACTCCGATCCGAACTGTGATAGGTTTTATAGATTCGCTCCTTATCGCTAAGTGGCTGCTCTCTGTACCTACCATTGTAGCACGTGTGTGGCCCAGGACGTAAGGGCCGTGATGATTTGACGTCATCCCCACCTTCCTCACGGTTTGCACCGGCAGTCTTGCTAGAGTCCCCACCATAATGTGCTGGTAACTAACAACAGGGGTTGCGCTCGTTATAGGACTTAACCTGACACCTCACGGCACGAGCTGACGACAACCATGCAGCACCTTGTAAATTGCCCGAAGGAAAGTCTATCTCTAAACCTGTCAATCTACATTTAAGCCCTGGTAAGGTTCCTCGCGTATCATCGAATTAAACCACATGCTCCACCGCTTGTGCGGGCCCCCGTCAATTCCTTTGAGTTTCATTCTTGCGAACGTACTCCCCAGGTGGGATACTTATCACTTTCGCTTGGCCGCTCAGATCGAAATCCAAACAGCTAGTATCCATCGTTTACGGCGTGGACTACCAGGGTATCTAATCCTGTTCGCTACCCACGCTTTCGTCCATCAGCGTCAATCAATTGTTAGTGATCTGCCTTCGCAATCGGTATTCTATGTAATATCTATGCATTTCACCGCTACACTACATATTCTAACCACTTCACAATAATTCAAGACCATCAGTATCAAAGGCAATTCTACAGTTGAGCTGCAAACTTTCACCCCTGACTTAACAGCCCGCCTACGGACCCTTTAAACCCAATAATTCCGGATAACGCTCGGACCCTCCGTATTACCGCGGCTGCTGGCACGGAGTTAGCCGGTCCTTATTCTTACAGTACCGTCACCAGACTACACGTAGTCCTTATTCTTCCTGTATAAAAGCAGTTTACAATCCATAGGACCGTCTTCCTGCACGCGGCATGGCTGGATCAGAGTCTCCTCCATTGTCCAATATTCCTCACTGCTGCCTCCCGTAGGAGTCTGGTCCGTGTCTCAGTACCAGTGTGGGGGATCCCCCTCTCAGGGCCCCTACCCATCGTAGTCTTGGTAAGCCGTTACCTTACCAACAAACTAATGGGACGCATACTCATCTTACACCGTAAACTTTATTATTTAAATGATGCCATAAAAATAAACTATAAGGTGTTAATCCAAATTTCTCTGGGCTATCCCTTAGTGTAAGGCAGATTGTATACGCGTTACGCACCCGTGCGCCGGTCGTCAGCAAGAGCAAGCTCCTCTGTTACCCCTCGACTTGCATGTGTTAAGCCTGCCGCTAGCGTTCATCCTGAGCCAGGATCAAACTCTTCATCGTTGTTTTGTAAATATTCTTAACAACCTAAAATCGTCCTAAACTAAACTCATTCTCTTTTTTTTAATCCAATAATACTACAAGTAGCATTATTTTGCTGTCTCTTCAATATGTCAAATGAACTTTTAATTCTTGTAGAAATACTAGACTCGAACTAGTTGATTTTTAATAACAAATCATTCCAAAATTTCTTATCGCTTTACCCTCTCTGAAAGCGGTTGCAAATGTAAAACGTTTTTTTAAACTGACAAAATAAAAATTTAATTTATTTTACTGTTAGTTTTGCTTTAACAACCCTAGCAAATTGGGAATGCAAAAATAGTATTTTTAATTGCTACAAAACAAGCTTTTAGTTACTTATTTTTTAACCTTTATATTATACTAATTTTACAACTGAATCAATGAACTTTACTAACTTTACAACTGCTTGTTTCTCCGTTAGCGGCTGCAAATATACTCCCATTTTTAAACACCACAAGGCTTTTTTGATTCTTTTTTAAAGTATTTTTATTTTATGCTTTAGAACCCTATTTTTCAAGCACTTAAAACAACACACTTTTAACCTATTTTTTACCAAGCCTAAGCTTATCATTAAAAACTAGCCTAAAACAATATTACTTTACCTCTAAAAAGGCGATTGTAGGGCTAAAGAATTCTAATACATTTAAAAAGGGCATTAAATATAAAACGAAATTTTATACTAAACAAGCGATTATCACTTCTTTTTTTTAGTTATCCACTTGTTAGTCAGTGTAGTATAATTGTAATTTAAAACAGTTGGTTGCTCTTTTAACCTTCCTTTAGCAAAGGCACGCTGCAAAATATCCTCTATTAAATAGTCCTCATGTACACTTTCTGGATGATATTCTGCCTTAATGCTAATTTTAAAAAACTTTGCAGATGTGTTGTACCAAAAGGCACGCCAACCATTTCTTAACTCCTTTACTAGTCCAAAAGCTGTATCTCCGGTTTGCCTATTTATTAGTTTTATAAGTATTTGGCCTTCTGTACGGGTTAATTTTTTTAATCTTTCTGAAAACTGATCTTCAATTTCTTTATGAACTTGCCTGGTGTACTTTCGTTTTTTTGATTTCTTTTTAATTTTTTTTAAACTATCATTTAATACAACTAGCTTTTCTGCCGCCATTTTTGCATAAGGATATACCTTTAATGTTTTTCTCCTTAATATATAGTAGCGTAATTTTTCTTCTTTGGTAGCAAATTTTAATGGAGCAAATACATACACTTCATTTAAAGTTATGGATGTATCATAAACAGAATCTCCCTCTATCTTATACAACTCAACATCTACAGAGTCTTTTACCTCCTCTACTTGTGCTGACACAGAGCCATAAATAAGAATAAATATTATAAATGATATGTTTGCTATACTTTTCATACAATATATAGAGTTCGTATTATTAACGATAAACACGTGACGATATTATTAATTAAAAATGAATATTATTAAATTTGTATTTAAATATATATGTTTATGAGCGCAAAGAAAATTATTACTGAAAAATCTCTTGATTTTTTTGAACGATACTTAAATAATGCATCTCCTACAGGTTATGAATGGGAAGGTCAAAAAATTTGGATGGACTACCTAAAGCCTTATGTAGACACTTTTATTACGGACACCTACGGAACCGCTGTGGGCGTAATTAATCCAGATGCTAAATACAAGGTTGTTATTGAAGGACACTCTGATGAAATTTCTTGGTATGTAAATTACATATCTGACAATGGCTTACTATATGTTATAAGAAATGGTGGAAGTGACCACCAAATAGCACCATCTAAATGGGTTAACATACATACAAAAAACGGTATTGTTGAAGGTGTTTTTGGATGGCCAGCAATACATACAAGAAATAAAAGCAAAGAAGAAGCCCCTAAATTAGACAATATATGTATTGATATAGGCGCAAAAGATAAAGCTGAAGTTGAGAAAATGGGTGTACACGTAGGTTGTGTTATCACCTACCCAGACACTTTTAAAGTTTTAAACGGAAACAAATTTGTTTGTAGAGCTATAGATAATAGAGCTGGAGGCTTTATGATTGCAGAAGTTGCCAGACTATTACACGAGAACAATGTTAAATTACCCTTTGGCTTATACATTACAAACTCTGTACAAGAAGAAATTGGTTTGCGAGGCGCAGAAATGATTACACAAACTATTAAGCCTAATGTTGCAATAGTTACTGATGTTTGCCACGATACAACCACACCTATGATTGAGCAAAAAGTACAAGGATTTACCGAAATAGGCTCTGGACCTGTAATTTCTTATGCACCTGCTGTACAAAACAAACTTAGAGAGCGCATTATTGAAACTGCTGAAGCTAAAGAAATACCTTTTCAGCGTATGGCAGCATCTAGATCTACTGGTACGGACACAGATGCTTTTGCTTATAGTAATGGCGGAGTTGCCTCTGCATTGATTTCTTTACCTCTACGCTATATGCACACAACTGTAGAAACAGTACACAGAGATGACGTTGAAAACGTTATACGTTTAATATATGAAACACTTTTAAATATTAAAGAAGGAGAAACTTTTAGTTACTTTGATTAACTTTTACAAAACCCCTCATATGGGGGGTTTTATTTTTAATACTTTTACTACTATATGGATGAGCTTGTAGATATTTTAGATTTTAAAGGAAAAAAAACAGGCAAAACCGCTTTAAAATCTGAAACTCATAAAAACGGTTGGTTTCACCAAACAACACATATTTGGTTTTACACTAAAAAAAAAGAAATTCTACTTCAACAACGTTCAAAAAACAAAGATATATTTCCTTTATTATGGGATGTTTCTGTTGCCGGACATATTGGAGCAGGAGAAGACATCATTAATTCTGCTTTAAGAGAAATTGAAGAAGAAATTGGAATTACCATACAAAAAACAGATTTACAAAAAATTGGATGCTTTAAATCTATCCAAAAACATACGGATTACTTAATTGACTGTGAATTTCATCATACATTTATATGTAAATTAAAAACAGATTTAAATTCTCTAACAAAACAAGATAATGAAGTTGAAGACTTAGAGCTTAAACTTATTTCTGATTTTAAAATAGAATTAAGCAATATTGAAACGAAGAAACTTTATGTTCCACACAGTAAAAAGTATTACAATACCGTTTTAGCAGCAATAGAAAAAGTTTTCTAATTTTTAAACAGATGCATTTTCTTGCGCTACCAATTGATATTATTCTTCTTTTTCTGATAAAAAGAAATGAATTAAAAAAACCGCTACACAATACTATTGCACAGCAGTTTTTTACTAAAAAGTTAATGTATAACTTATAACGAGGCTATAAATTCTGATACATTTGACAACTTATAAGTTTGCTGATCTCCTTTTTCCATATTTTTCACAACAAAATCGCCATTAAGCAACTCTTGTTCCCCTATTAAAACAACATAAGGAACATTGCGCTTATTAGCATATTTCATTTGTTTTTGCATTTTTACAGCTGAAGGATACACATCTGCTTTTACTCCGTTTTTACGTAACTCTGTAACCAATTCTAAAGCCGCAAAAGCTTCATTATCTCCAAAATTAACACAAAGTATTTCCAATGATTTATTTATTTCTTCAGGAAAAAGATTCAATTCTTCTAGCACTAAATAAATTCTATCTAACCCAAAAGAGATACCTACACCACTAACATCTTTTAATCCAAAAATCCCTGTTAAATCATCATAACGTCCACCGCCGCCAATAGAACCCATTTTTACTCCGCTTGGTGCAGCAACCTCAAAAATAGCACCTGTATAATAATTTAACCCACGTGCCAAAGTAACATCTATAGCTAAATTAGCAGATTGTAATCCTAATTTTTCTACAGCTTTTATAATAAAAGTAAGCTCCTCTACTCCTTTTTTCCCCTCTTCTGAGTCTTTAAGCAATTCTGCTAAAACTTTCAATTGCTCTGTATTAGTACCAGCCAACGAAAATAGAGGCGTTGCTTTTTGTATTGCGGCTTCAGAAATTCCTTTTTCTAGCATTTCTTTAGTTACTCCCTCTACTCCAATTTTATCTAACTTATCTAAGGCAACAGTAAAATCTATTAAGCGCTCTTTTGCACCTATAACCTCTGCTATACCTGCAAGAATTTTACGATTGTTTAATTTAATTGTTGTCCCGGTAAGCTTTAGATTTGTAAAAACTGCATCATACAATTGCACCAATTCTATTTCTTGCAATAAAGAATCTGAGCCAACCACATCGGCATCGCACTGAAAAAATTCTCTAAACCTACCTTTTTGTGGTCTGTCTGCTCTCCACACAGGTTGAATTTGATATCTTTTAAAAGGAAAATCAATTTCATTCTGGTGCATTACTACGTAACGTGCAAACGGCACGGTAAGATCATAACGTAATGCTTTTTCTGAGATTTTAGGCGTTAATAAACTAGAGTCCTTTTGTTGATATACTTCATCATTAACCTTATTTAAATAATCTCCGGAATTTAGAATCTTAAAAATAAGTCGGTCTCCCTCATCTCCATATTTACCCATTAAAGTTTGTGAGTTTTCAAAAGAAGGTGTTTCTATAGGTTGAAAACCAAAAGTCTGAAAATGCTTTTTTACAATGTCAAAAATATAATTTCTTTTTGCTATTTCAGACGGAGAAAAATCTCTTGTCCCTTTTGGTATTGATGGTTTTTGTGCCATAAATTTTTAAATATGATAGAATGATAACATTCTTGCTGCCTTATTTTAAGACTGTTAATTTTATAGTATTAGTTGCTGTTACAAATGTTAGCTAATTACATTATCAAACCACTTGTATAAATCTCCTTTAGTAATAACTGCTCCTTGCTTAATTAAATTAAATTTATCTAAATTTTTATCTTCTGTATAAATTTTAGACGCCGTTAAATACTCCACAAAATCTGACTGCCAGTTTTTCTTAAACCAAGCAAACCCAACACTTGTTGTTAAGTCTACATCTGGATTCATTACTTTAACAGAAAGCAATTTCATTTCTTTTTCTTCTAAATGAAACAAATGCATTTGCTGGGCAGATACATTTTCTAAATACTCAACTTTAGTTAATACACCTTCCCAAATTAAATCACTAAAAACATCTAACTCTTCTTCTGCCACATCTGGTTTTTCCTTTTTTATGGTTTCCCATTCTTCTGCAGTAATTGTTTGTGATGCTAAAAAGTTTACAAACTCTGGTTGTAACTCTTCTAGCTGTTGTTTTGTTAGTCTTGCATATTTCATTTTGCAAAAATAAAAAAAGGCTATGCATATGCATAACCTTTTAATAATTAAAATTATTTATTTTTTACTAAAAAATAAAGCGCAATCCAAATTGTGCTTGCCATCTAGACAACAAACTAGCATCATATCCATTAGTATTTGTTAAACTAGGATCAAAAGTATATGTTGGTGCTTGTGTGCGGTCTGCTTCATAAATATTAGGATCTGGGTTAGCATCTGGAAAACTAACTCCAACCGGACTAATATTATTTGGCTGACGTACAATACCCCAATCAGAACTAATTAAGTTACCAACATTAAGCACATCTATACTAAACTGTATTTTGTTATTGTTAGCAAATTTATAGTCTTGCAAAAATTTAAGATCCCAACGACCTCTCCAAGGAGCTAAAGCACCATAGCGCTCCATAAATTCTCCCCTGTTATCTTTTAAGTAATCATCTTGCTGAATATACGCTTCAAAAGCTTCTGCTTGTCCTGCACCAGAAAATTGCATTTGACTAAGCTCTGATGAAGTAGGAATATATAATAAATCGTTATTTTGACCAGAACCATCACCATTAATATCACCTGCATACGTATAGTTATATCTTGCCCCTTTAGCATACTCAAAGAAAGTAGAAATTGTTGTATTCCATTTTCCTTGTCCGTACTCAAAATTCTTAGAAAGAACACCAATAAAACGGTGTGTATCTCCATATTTAGAATGACTTAACACATCTGAGTTAGCATTACCTGCATTAGGATTAAACTCAAAAGCATCACCTGTAATTTCTGCTTCAATAGAGTTTACATCTTGCGCATTTAAATAACTATAAGCAGCCATTGCATACAAACCATTATCAAACGTTTTTTGCCCCTTTAACGAAACATTAAACACTCTACCTTTATCAGAATTTGTAAATACATATGCATTATTACCTGTATCACCAGGTAAATAAACAGGTCTATCTCCACCAGGACCAACTAACGTACCTGTTGGCTCTCTTAATCCCCAGTTTTGAACATGAGCAGCGTTTAAATCTTTAGTATAAGAAACATCTAAAGTACCAATAACACCATTTTCAAACTTTTTATCTAAACCTAAATTAGTTCTCCAAACCTGTGGAAATTTAAAATCTGGATCTACAGTTTGGTAGTAAAAAACATCTACACCTTGCACTTGGTTACCCAACCATACAAATGGCAATCTACCAGTAAATAAACCAGTACCACCACGTACTTGTAAAGAATTATCTCCTTTAGCATCCCAATTAAAACCAACTCTTGGAGAAATTAACCATTGGTTACTTGGTAATTTTTCAGAATCTATAAACACCTCTTCTCCTGTCTCTGGATTGTAGTAAGGTATACTTGGCACATATGTACCTTTTCTTGCTATATTTTCACGTATTTTATCTGCTGTATCAAAAAATAAAGGCTTATCAAAACGAACTCCGTAAGTCAATTTAAAATCTTCAGTAGCATTCCACTCATCTTGCACATAAAATGCCATTTGACCTACACTAGTTTCTGCCAAGCTCCAAGTATCATTAGCATTGTTTGCTGCATTAATACCTTCAGCATTTGTAATAGCATCAGAAATTAATCCATTATCTATTGCTGTTTGAAAATCTGCTAAACTACCAAATGCACCAAAAGCACCTACATAACCTCTATCATCAGCATAACCATATGCTCCAAGATTAAATGAGTTTTTAAAATCGAATTTCTCAAAAGAAAAACCTATAGTATACGTATGATCTCCTTTAAATATATTTGTATTGTTTGAAAACTGAAAAACCTTTTGATCTAATGTATTATTAATTGAAAAAGGCTCATGACCTACTACAATATAGTTAGACCCATTACCATCTTGAATAGTCATTGCAGGAATTGGAGAAGATAAAGCATCTCTAAAATCATCAAAATGAGAATACCCTACTTGCAATTTATTTGTCATAGTTTCAGACAATGTAGAATTTAATTCTATCTGAAAAGACTTTAAGTTGTTATTAATTTCATAACCAGAATTCTCAAACTGTAAAGTTGTAAAATTTGGTCCTCTTTGTCTAATAGCTGTAGGGTGAGCTGGCTTTTCTTTAGAAGAATTTAAAAAGTTGTAAATAACAGCTAATCTGTTATTGTCATTAATATTCCAATCTAACTTAAAGATACCTTTAGTAGACTCGCCACCATAAGTAAACCCTTCATAACGACCAGTGTCATAACCAATACCTGCTAGGGCAGACTGCACTGCCATTAAATCGCTCTCTAAAACTCTAGACTCACCAATATTACCAGAACCAGTATTAGGAATCCATCCGTTTGTACCTAAATCATCTCTTTCTTCTTTTTCAAAATTAGCAAAGAAGAATAATTTATTTTTAACAATTGGCCCACCAATACTTACACCATATTGGTTTTGCGTTAATTTAGGCTTAATTACATCTTCACCTTTAACTTTACCACCTGTTAAATCTTCATTTCTAAAAAAGCCATAAACAGTACCATGAAATTCATTAGTACCACTTTTTGTAACAGCATTAACAGAAGCTCCAGTAAAACCAGACAAAGTAACATCATAAGGAGCAGTACTTACTTGTATTTGCTCTATAGCATCTAAAGAAATTGGCTGTGAGCCTGTTTGCCCACCTGGTGTTGGAGAATCTAAACCAAAAGGATTATTAAAAATTGCACCATCTAAAGAGAAATTATTAAACTGATCATTACGACCTCCAAAAGAATCGCCACTTGCTGTTGGCTCTAATCTAGTAAAATCTGAAGCTGATCTAGAAATTGTTGGTAATTTAGTAAGTTCTCTACTACCAACACTTGTTTCTGCTCCTGTACGCCCACTACCAAAAGTACCACTTTGGTCTTGCACTAAAATAATTTCATCTAGCATTTGACTAGACTCAGTAAGTGTAACGTTAAAATTAAAAGTTTTCCCCAGTGTTAAGTAAACATCATTTTTAACTTGATTTTCAAAACCTACGTAAGAAACAGTAATTACATAAGGGCCACCAACCCTCATATTAAGTAGGTTATACCTACCTTCGTCATTAGTTATACCACCGTATTTAGTACCCGTTGGGGTATGTACAGCAATAACATTTGCCCCCATAAGAGGTGCCGCTTGATCGTCTACCACTAAACCTTTAATGTTTGAGGTTGTTACCTGGGCATTAACCGAAAGGGAAACAAACAAAAACGATAAGCAAAAAAATAAATAGTTTTTCATATTGTTCTAAGTTAGTTATTTTTAGATACGCTAAATTTAGAACAAAAAAAAGAGTTATGCGTGCATAACTCTTTTTTCTATTAACATTATATTAACTATTTATTTAGCTTCCGCTACAACTTCAAAAGGAAATTCTACAATAACCTCTCTGTGTAATCTAATCTGAGCGTTGTAAGGCCCAGTTCTTTTAACGGCACCACCTTTAATAGAAATGTATTTTTTGTCTATTGACTGACCAGCTTTTTCTATAGCTGCAGCTAAATCTATATTAGATATAGATCCAAACAATTTAGTTCCAACACCAACTTTAGCAGGTATTTTAATTTCTAATTGCTTTAATGCTTCTGCAGTTTTGTTAGCTTCATCAACAATTTTCTTCTCTTTATGAGCTCTTTGCTTTAAGTTCTCTGCTAAAACCTTCTTTGCAGACGGTGTAGCAAGAGCAGCTAATCCTTGAGGAATAAGAAAGTTTCTTCCGTAGCCGTTTTTTACTTCTACTACGTCATCCTTAAAACCTAAATTCTGTACGTCTTGTTTTAATATAAGTTCCATTGTTTAGCTTTTTTTATTTTAATAAATCGCCAACATATGGCATTAATGCTAAATGACGTGCTCTTTTTACAGCAACAGCCACTTTTCTTTGATACTTTAATGAAGTTCCAGTAAGTCTTCTTGGAAGTAATTTACCTTGCTCATTAACTAACTTAATTAAGAAATCTGGATCTTTATAATCTACATACTTAATACCTGATTTTTTAAATCTACAGTATTTTTTCTGTTTGTTAGTCTCAATGTTTAACGGAGTTAAATATCTAATTTCTCCGTCTTTTTTTCCTTTTGCTTGTTGTTCAATAGCTGACATAATCCTTAAGCTTTAGTTTTTAATTTTGTTCTTCTTCTCTCTGCCCAAGAAATAGCGTGCTTGTCTAGCTTTACAGTTAAGAAACGCATAACACGTTCATCTCTTCTAAATTCTAGCTCATAGCCATTGATTACATCACCAGGTGCAGTAAATTCAAACAAATGGTAAAAACCACTTTTTTTGTGTTGAATAGGATAGGCCAATTTTTTAAGTCCCCAATTTTCTTTGGCAACCATTTTGGAACCTTTTTTAATTAAGAAATCCTCAAATTTCTTAACTGTTTCCTCTATCTGTACATCAGATAGAACGGGATTCAGAATGAAAACAGTTTCGTAATGATTCATATTATATATTTTTTTTTCAGTCCGCAAAAGTAATTATTTTTTTCTATTCTCACAAGAAAACACTAAAATCTTCGTTATACATTAAAATAGTTATTAACAAACCCCAAATATCTAACCAAAGCTAAATGCAATCCATAACTCGTTTAATGCTAATTACACAACAGATTAGTGCATGTTCACATCTTTTCTTGCAATTCATCTGACATTTTTAGTACTTTAGCCGAGATTTAACCCCACAAATCAACTTATTTATGAAACTAAGATGTATAATTGTAGATGATTCTTCTATGCAGCGTATGGCCGTTGCAAAGTTGGTTAACAATCATCCAAACCTAGCAATGGTTGCTGAGTACAGCAATGCTATTGAAGCCAAGAACGGACTTAAGAACAACGAAGTTGATCTTATTTTCCTAGACGTAGAAATGCCAATCATTAACGGATTTGACTTATTAGAGTCTTTAGAAAATCCGCCACAAGTTATACTTATAACTGGAAAACCTGATTACGCATTAAAAGCCTTTGATTATGACGTAACAGATTACTTACACAAACCAATTACAATGAGTAGGTTTGATGCCTCTGTAAAAAGAGCCGTAGGTAAATATGAGCAAATGCACAGAGTACAGGAAGACGAAGAACATATATTTGCAAAAAGCAACCTTAAAAAACGTAAGGTTATTTTAAATGATATTAAATGGATAGAAGCCTTAGGCGATTATATTAAACTTGTTACAGACGAGGCTAATATTGTAATTTTATCTACAATGAAATCTTTTGAAAAACAATTGCCAGAAGATAAGTTTTTAAGAATACACAAATCTTATATTGTAAACTTAGAAAAGGTTGAAAAATTTAATAGTAAAAATGTAGAAGTTGATGGAAGACAAATACCTTTAAGTAGAAATAAAAAGACCGAGCTTGCTGAAGCATTAAGTAACGTCTAACAATTATACACCAAATAAAAAAAGCTGACTAACGTCAGCTTTTTTTATGCTTATTTTTTAAATATAATCTACATTATAAATTACTCTTACCCCCTTAAATTGCCCAATTGAATTAAATGATTTTTCAATTTTTTTAATGTAATCTTTTGTTTTGCCTAAGGGTTGGTCTTTCTTTATTTTTAAAACCACATTTTTTAAATACTGATTTCTTATTCTTGCCACAGCAGGAAACTCAGGACCCAACACATCATCTTTAAAAGAAACTCGTAAAGATTTAGCAAACCAAGCAGAGGCACCTTCTACCTTACCATAATCTCTATGCTTAAATGTTATTTTTAAAATTCTGTGTAAAGGCGGATACTTAAATAACCTACGTTCATTAATTTGGTCTGTATACATTGCCTCATAATCATTTGTAGATACCTGCTGTAAAATTTGGTGATATGGATTATATGTTTGTATTAAAACTTTTCCTCTCTTTTGTGCCCTACCTGCTCTACCAGATACTTGCGCTAAAAGTTGGTAACTGCGTTCATGCGCTCTAAAATCTGGAAAATTTAATAAGTTGTCTGCATTCATAATACCTACCAAACTCACATTACCAAAATCCAAACCTTTGGTAAGCATTTGTGTACCTACTAAAACATCTAACTCGTGTTTTTCAAAAGAAGTAATTATTTTCTCGTACGCATGTTTACCTCTAGTGGTATCTAAATCCATACGGCCAATTCTAAGGTTTGGCATTAGCTCTTGCAGTTCTTGCTCTACTTGTTCTGTACCAAAACCTTTGGTGTTTAAGGTAGACATACCACAGGCTAAACAACTTTTTTGTAATGCCATATGGTAACTGCAGTAATGGCAACGCATTTGCTTTTTGTATTGATGATACGTTAAACTTACATCACAATTAGGACATTGGGGAGAGTGCCCACAAGTTGTGCACTCTACAATTGGAGCATACCCTCTACGATTTTGAAACAATATTACTTGTTCTCCCTCTTGTACTGCTTCTGTAATACCAAGTAATAACCGTTCTGAAAAATGACCTTTCATACGTTTTTTACGAGTTAGCTCTTTTATATCTACTAACTCTACCTCTGGCATTAGTACATTGCCATACCTACGCGTTATTTGTGCATAACCATATTTTTGCTGTTTAACATTGTAGTACGTTTCTATGCTTGGCGTTGCAGAACCTAAAAGAATATTACAATTACTAAAGCTAGCTAAAACAATTGCACTGTCTCTTGCGTGGTATCTTGGTGCCGGATCATACTGCTTAAAAGACGCCTCATGCTCTTCATCTACAATTATTAACCCTAGGTTAGAAAATGGTAAAAACAACGCTGACCTAGCTCCTATTACAATTTGAGCCTTAGACTTGTTAGCTAAAACATTGTTCCAAACCTCAACTCTTTCATTTACGGTATATTTTGAATGAAAAACAGCTACATATTCTCCAAAATAATTTTGGAGCCTAGCTATTAATTGTGTGGTTAAAGCAATTTCTGGTAACAAATACAACGCTTGTTTTCCCTCTGCTAAACACTCTGCAATAAGCTGTACATAAACCTCAGTTTTTCCTGAAGAGGTTACACCGTGTAGCAAGGTTACTTTTTTTTCTTTAAAACTTGCTTTTATTTCTTGTATAGCTTCTGTTTGGTACTTGTTAAGCTCTTTTAATTGTTTTGTTTTTTTTGTAGCATCAAAAACAACTCTGTCTGTTCGTACATAAAACTCCTCTAAAATATCTTTATCTATAAGTGTTTTAATTATAGATGCAGAGGATTTACTTTTTTTTTCTAACTCTTTTACTGTTATTTTTTTTTGATTTGTTCCTTGTAACTGAAACAGTGATAAAATAACATTACTTTGTTTTGGTGCTCTAGAAAGCGAATCTAGCAAAGCACTTAACTCTTCTTCTGTCTGGTATTTTTCTCCTAACTTTACATACCTTACTAACTTTGGCTTATATTGTTGGTAAACTTCTTCCTTAGTTAAAATTACATTTTTATCTAACAGACGTTTTAAAATAGGTAGCACGTTTTTTTTATCTACTATGGCCGCAATTTCTTGCACCTTTAACATAGACTGGCGTTCTAATGCTTCAAACACTAAAAACTCTTCATCTGTTAGTGTATTTTCATCTACAGTGGCCTCAGAATTTTTAAGAATTAACGTTTCACTTTCTAATAAAAACGCACCAGGTACTGCACTTCTAAACACCTCGCCTACAGAACACATATAATATTTTGCAACCCAAGACCAATGCTTAATTTGCAACTCTGTAACTATAGGTTCATCATCTAATATTTGATGAATATCTTTTGCGTCGTATAAAGTAGGAGCTGTTGTATGTATTTCTGCAACTAGTGCTGTATGTATTTTAGATTTGCCAAAGGGTACCGCTACGCGCATACCCACTTTTAAAAAATTGGCTTCTGCCCTTGTTACACTATACGTAAATAGTTTCTCTAAGGGAATTGGTAATATTACATTTATAAAATGCTGCATAAAGTATGTTACTCCTTAACACGTATCCAAGTTTGAGTTCTGTATATAAATGCTAAGTAACCACGAACTTTTAGTTTGTCTGAGTCATCTGGATCTAACCAAATTTTACACCTAAAAGTCATTGCTTGTTCTGGGTCAAAAAGATGCTTTCCTTTATATTCATTCTTGTCTGTTTTTTCTGCGTCTTTAATAATATGCAAACCTAAAATAGGTGCATTTTTTAAATCACCTTCACACTTTTCACAAACAGCATCTCTGCGCTTTGGGTCAACAATTTTTACTATTTTCCCATACATTTTTCCGTTTTTCTCGTAAACATTAATTATCGCTTTTTCTTTTCCGTTTCTATCATCAATGGTTTTCCATTTTCCAAAAACAGATTGAGCTACACTAATATGAGCTACAAAAAAAAGGATTGCAATGGTAAATAGTGTTTTATTCTTCTTCATTTTTTATAATTTTTTTCTTTAATGAATTTAATGTTGCGTTTAGCTCAAACCCTAGCAAAAGGATGTTAGCATTTAACCAAATATAAACCATCAAAATTAATAATCCTCCTAAAGCCCCATACAATTCATTATACCTTGCAAATTTATCTACGTAAACTCCAAACAGGTAAGAGGTTAGCACAAATAAAATTGTAGTCATTAATGAACCCGATGAAAAGAACTTTGTTTTTTTACCTTCTGCTGTACCAAAATAATATAAAATTGAGATGGATAAGTATGATAAAAATGTAAAGTAAACGACTTTAGCAATCTCGGTTGTCCATATATCTGTTTCTTCAAGACCTGTGCCAAAATAAACTTGGGTGGTGTCTGATATGTTTTCTATTACATAAATCTCAAAATACATATAAACTATAGCACTAACTATTATTAGTATAGACAGTAGTAAACCTACCATTAAAGCATACAAATATTGTCTTAAAAAATGACGATTTAAACTTACGTGGTACGAGTTTTCAAACCCACTAAAAATAGCATTTACACCATTAGCTATTAAAAATATAGACAGTACAAATGTAGATGATAGTAAACCACCTCGTTTCTGACTCATTATTTCATCGTAAATCTGATCAAAAAAATAGTCGTTTATAGCATTTGGCAATACATACTCTAAATACGCAATAAACTCTGTATTTAAATTGGTATCTGGATTACCAGAATCTACATAAGGTATTAAAAACGGTATTAGTGTTACCAAAAAAATTAATAACGGAAACAATGCCATAAACAAGCTAAAGGCAATGGCACTGGCACGTGTAGATAAGGTTCCTTTTAGTATTCCGTTAAGGTAAAGCTCTAATAAATCATACAAAGACAAACCTACGAAGGCAGGTAAAGTCACTTTTTTTAATAGTGCTACTATCCAGTTTATTACTGGTATTTTTGCTAGTTTTTCTTCAATTTCTACCGACATTAAACTGCTTTAAGACTTAAATCCATATTATAAACAGAGTGCGTAAGTGCGCCAGAAGAAATGTAATTTACACCGCATTCTGCATATTCTCTAATAGTATCTTCATTAATACCACCACTAGATTCTGTTAAACATTTGTCTCCAATTAATGCAACAGCAGTTCTTGTGTCTTTATAATTAAAGTTGTCTATAAGAATACGGTACACACCATCTGTCTTTAAAATTTCTTTAATTTCATCAAGGTTTCTAGCTTCAACTATAATTTTTAAATCTCTGTTAGTTGCTTTTAAGTATTCTTTTGTTTTTTCTATTGCTTTGGTTACACCACCTGCAAAATCTATATGGTTATCTTTTAACATAATCATATCATACAAAGCAAACCTGTGGTTTTCTCCACCTCCTATTTTTACAGCCCATTTTTCTGCTGCACGTAAACCAGGTGTAGTTTTACGCGTGTCTAATATTTTAGTATTTGTACCCTCTAATAATTTCACAAAAAAGTTGGTTTTAGTAGCAATAGCACTCATACGTTGCATAGCATTTAACACCAAGCGTTCTGCTTTTAAAATACTTTGTGAGCTACCAGCTACATAAAAAACAATATCTCCGTGCTTTACAGTTTCACCATCATTAATAAGAGTTTCTACTTGTAAATTTTTATCTACATAGGCAAAAACTTGTTTAGCAAAATCTACGCCAGCAATTATACCATTATCTTTAACCAATAATTTTGCTTTTCCGGTTGCTGTTTCTGGTATACACGCTAAAGAACTATGGTCACCATCACCAACATCTTCACGTATTGCATTACTAATAATTTGGTCTATTTCTTTCTGAAACTGCTCTTCTGAAATCATTAATTTGTTTTTGTTTTGTGCTAATTTACTAAATTGTTTTATTAAACTTTAACTGTTTTTTTGATTATCTACATAATGCAGTTGTTATCTAATAATTTTTAAAAATTGACAGTATATTTGTGGTATGACTATTAAGCTCCTTGCCATTGGCAAAACCGATAATAAAAACTTACAAGCACTAATTGCTGAGTATGAAAAGCGATTAGGACATTATATTAAGTTTAATTTAGACATTATACCAGATATAAAAAATGCAAAAAACCTGTCTGAAGCACAACAGAAAGAAAAGGAAGGCGAGCTTATTTTAAAAAAATTGAGTACTACTGACGTGCTTATACTTTTAGATGAAAACGGAAAACAATTTACCTCTGTAGATTTTTCTGATTACTTACAAAAGAAAATGAATGCAGGTATTAAACAATTGGTTTTTGTTATTGGAGGTCCTTATGGCTTTAGTGATACAATTTACGCTACTGCTAAAGGAAAAATTAGTCTTTCTAAAATGACATTTTCTCACCAAATGGTACGTTTATTTGTGGTTGAACAAATTTATAGAGGGTTTACTATTTTACGTAACGAGCCTTATCACCATAGGTAAAACTAGCTTTAACTAATTTTTAACAATCTTATTCTTATTTTAATGATATAAAGTCATACTTTAGAACTAAGAAATTAGTTTTTAATATGAAGCACAATAAACTATTATACATTACAACACTTTTACTATTATTTAGTTTATTGTTTGCCTGTAAAAAAGACAAAACAACCACCTCTGTTAGCATTAAACAGACAAGTGCTACTAAAACTTATAAACCTATTGTTATTAGCGGAACATCTAAGGACAAAAAAGCTCTAGAGTACTTTAATATACTAAATTACTCTTACCTATACGGAACAAATCACAATGGTCAAAATAAAAGGCTATATGACAGTGTTTACAATACTGTATTAGATAGTATAGAAAAGCCACAAATTATTGAATTAATGAGTTTTGGAGATGATTTCTACAATACTCGTGTTTTAGTTTCTCCTGGTGATAGCATAACGTTTACCACTAAAAAAGGGCAATTACAATTTTCAGGTAAAAATGCTTCTCATTATAATTTCTATACCGCTTTAGATTCTTTACAGTTAAAATGGCCTACGTTTAAAAACAACATTAAGCAATACAAAGACAGTTGCTCTTATGTTTATAACGCAATAAAACTATTCTATGAATCTTATATTAAAAACAATGTAGTTTCTAACAACTTTAAAAGTCTTGTTAGCCAAGAAATAGAATATGAATATTTATACAACTTAATAGCTCCTAGAAACATAAAATCGGAATGCACAGTAAGTTATTTTAATAATACAGAAAGTGTTTTTTCTACAGTAAATAAACCCGAAAAATTAAATTCTGAAGAAATTTTTAATCCAAAAGAGTACTTTAACAATGTTACCATAGCTGATTTTAAAAAACCAGAATTAATTAATAATGACTATTTTAAAAGAAGCCTTACAGATTTTATTAGGCACTATTTTGTTACTTATGATTATTTAGACTATTCAGAAAAAACCTTTGCAAAAGAAAAAGATTTTATTGAGAAAAACCTAGACGGAGAATTAAAGCATTTTGCCATAAGCAGACTTATTTATGATTATTATAAAAAAGGATTTGGAAACAGCAAAACCAATGTAGATATACTTAATAAGGTTATTAACGAGTATAAGCCTTTACTAAAAAATGCATCTTACGTAAATGAATTAACTGCTATTCAAGAAAAAACAAAGCTTTTAAATTTAGAACTCCCTAGTATTGTTTTAAATGAAAAATTGTTAACTATTAAAGGCGACACTATACAGTTAAAAGATATTTTAAAACAAAGTGAAGGTAAAACAAAGATTATAGATTTTTGGGCTAGTTGGTGTGGCCCTTGCATTACTGAAATTAAAAAAAGCTTTAGTTTTAAAAATAATTTATCTAAAGAGCAAAATGTTAGCTGGATTTACATTTCTATTGATAAAAATAAGAAACAGTGGTTACAAAAATCCAAAGCATTAGAGTCTAAATTAGAGAGCAAACAACAGTATTTATTATTAAACAGTAAAAGCTCTAAACTTATAAAATATTTAAGAATAGAAACAATTCCTAGATATTCTATTTTAAACAAAAACAATGAAGTTATTTTAGAGAACGCTCCAAGACCATCAGACAGTATAAATTTTAAACGAATAATAAATAAATTAAACTAAAACACTCAATCGAAAACTTAAAAGAGGTATTACAATAATATAAAAATATTCTTTCGCGAAGAATGGACACAAGCCTTGGGTGTCTTTAATAGACCAAAGAAAAATTAATTTTAAATTAGAAGCTAATGAAATGCTTCAACGTGATGAATTGAAATCTGTTTTAGGTGGACACTCTGACTGTTCTAATAATGGTATTGGTTTTATTGGAGGCGGAATACTAAAGTATTTTAGTATTTACAATAGCCAGAATAAGCTAATACTAGAACAATTTAGAGATAAAGTAAAGATAGCGTCTGAATTAATCACTGATGGCTTTAAAATTATAAAAAGAGGTAAAAAAGCATTTGTTAGCACCACTTTTACCAATAAAACTAATACCTCAGAAGTTTCTTTAAACAATCAAATATTAGAAATTAATAACACTCTTATTAAAGATTTAAGCAACACAGAAATAGAGCAACTAAAAACAAAACTAGGAAATTTTATTAGTTACAAACTAAAAAGGAAAAAGAACATATTTTTTATAAAAACTAAGGTTAAAAATTTTCTAGAATAATATGTAATAAAAAAGACCGCACTTTTAAGTACAGTCCTTTTATTTACTTATAACATATATACTACTAATAAAGCACTCTAAACTTAATAGTGTTTTCAACTTTTTTTAGAGCTTTAATAACTTCCTTGTTGTATTTTTTATCTAAGTCTGTAATTACATACCCAACCTCACTGTCTGTAGATAAATACTGACCGTTAATATTCATTTCATATTCTGCTAAAACCTTATTTATTTTAGCCATAATACCTGGTACGTTTTTATGTATATGTAAAAAACGGTGTGCATTTGTTTGTCTAGGTAATCGTATACTTGGGAAATTTACAGCATCTACTGTATTACCAGAGTTTATATATTCCATAATTTTATTAGGTACAAAATCTGCAATATCTCGTTGAGCTTCTTCTGTACTACCACCAACATGCGGTGTTAATATTACGTTTTCTAAACCTTGTAGCTCTGTAAAAAACTCACCGTTACTACGCGGCTCTTCTGGATAAACATCTACAGCAGCACCTCCAATTTTTCCGCTTTTTAATGCAGCTACTAATGCTTGTATATCTACTACAAAACCACGAGATAAATTAATAAGCATAGCACCATTTTTCATCTGCTTAATTTCACGCTCACCAATAAAATTCTTGTTTGCTTTATTATCATCAATATGTAATGTAACCACATCAGAAACATTTAGTAAATTTTCTAAAGTACTACATTTTGTAGCGTTACCAAGTGCTAATTGATCATTAACATCATAATAATATACACGCATACCAATTGCTTCTGCTAGTACAGATAATTGCTTACCTATATTACCATAACCAACAATACCTAGGTTTTTACCACGTACTTCTCTAGAGTTAACTGCTGTTTTATTCCATTGTCCACTGTGAATTTCCTGACTTCTTGGAAACACATTACGCATTAAGGTAATAATTTCTCCTATTGCCAATTCTACAACAGAGCGTGTATTACTATAAGGTGCATTAAACACAACTACACCTCTTTTTTTAGCACTCTCTAAGTCTATTTGCGTAGTACCAATACAAAATGCACCAACTACCAAAAGTTTATCTGCTGCCTCTAATACTTTTTTGGTTACTTGTGTTTTAGAACGAATACCTAAAACGTGTACTCCTTTTAATTTTTCTATTAATTCTTCTTCTGGTAGACTGTGTTTTACAAGTTCTACAGAAAAACCGTCTTCAGATAAATTATGAAATGCTGCCGGATGCACATTTTCTAGCAACAATATTTTAATTCTGTTTTTTGGATATGATATTTTCCTTGGCAAATCATTTACAAACAAAAATTCATCCATATTTGGCGTAACGTGGTCTGCATTTGTTGTGGCCTTATCTCTACTCACATTTTCTGTGTAAGCAAAAAACTTATCTGCAATACCTGCTTCACGCATTACATAATCACTATACCCATCTCCTATTACTTGTACCTCACCATCTAAATCTAAATTTTTAAGGCATTCAATTTTTCCGTTGTGAGATGCCAATACATTAGCTTCATCAAAACCAATTATATTACCATCCTCATCAAACTTAAACGTGTTTGCATATACCTTACTAGATGGTATGTTGTATTCTTCAACAATAGGATCTATAAACTCTTTAAATCCGCAAGAAATTACATAAATATCATCAGAATAATTATGAAAAAACTCTTTATTAGTTTCTATAGACTTAGATATTTTATCTCTAAGTTCTGCTACCAATTGCGTTAAATGGCTTTTATGTGCATTAAGCAGTTTTATGCGTTTTTCTAAGGACTCTGTAAAGGAAATATCCCCATCTATACCTAGATTGGTGATTTCTTGTATTTCTTTAATAATTTCATCTTTGTTAGCATTACCTTGTAATGTAATTTCTGCTAAAACATCTAATGCTTCAACTCTGGTTAAAGTACTATCAAAATCAAAAACATATTTTCTCCCTTGGTCTACCATTTTAAAAAAATTTAAGTAGTAAAAGTAAAAAATATTAGTGTGTATGCTGTTAAATCAAAATAAAATTAAAGCAAAAAAGGTGTATCATCACATATGCTATAAAAATTGTTTTTTAAAAGCCCTTTAATTAAGAATATGATAATAAAATTAAAACCAACGACGTACTTTTTTTGTGTAAGAAGTATATTCTTTACCAAATTTTTGAGCAAGCATTTTTTCTTCTGGTTCTATTTGGTAAGCGTTCATATAAGACACAAATGCAGCAGCCAAAAGCATATTAAAAGCATTACTTAAAAATAAGCCCCAAGCAATTAATAGTAAAAGCATTGCTAAGTACATTGGATTTCTAGTAAACTTGTAAATACCTGTGGTTACTAAAGCATTTGTTTTTTCTATGTTCTTAGGATCTACAGTGGTTTTAGCCTTAAAAAATTTATAGGTAGATGTTGTTAAAATTAAAAACATAGCAACTAACAATCCTTTTAATAACATTGTTCTACCAAAAAAATCAAATATACCAAAGGGTAAAAACCTTGCTAAAACATACATTAACAAACCAAATATAAAAACTACTACTACTGGCGGGAACTTTAAAGTCATACTAAATATTTAAGAAAATAAAATTACTACTTTTGCAATTGTTTTTTTTACATTTTTAATGTAAAGTTTTATAAAAACGCTCCTAATTACAGATAATGAAAATAGTATTTGCTACACACAACACTAATAAATTTAAAGAGGTAAAAGCATTAGTACCTACTACTATTACGCTTGTTTCTTTAACAGATATTGGTTGTTTTGATGATATTCCAGAAACCGCAGACACCATAGAAGGTAATGCTATACAAAAAGCTAGCTATGTTACAGAAAAATACAACTTACCTTGTTTTTCTGATGACACAGGCCTTTTAGTAAATGCTCTAAACGGAGAACCTGGTATTTATGCTGCACGCTACGCTGGTGAACAAAAAAGTGCAGAAGATAATATGGCTAAACTTTTACATAAGTTAGGAGACAACCCAAACAGAGAAGCACATTTTAAAACAGTTATTGCTCTACACATTAACGGAGAGCAACATATTTTTACGGGTGTTGTTAATGGTGTTATTACCAAAGGTAAACAGGGTACAGATGGTTTTGGGTACGACCCAATTTTTACTCCTGAAGGTTACAGCCAAACATTTGCACAATTACCATTAAATACAAAAAATAAAATTAGTCACAGAGCAAAAGCTACACAACAGTTAATTTCTTTTTTAAAACAATACAACAATGGCTAAGCAAACAGTAGAGGTTTCTGTAGCATCTGAACGTGCCGAAGCATATGGTGGTGTACTTATTGCATTTTTTGCCGCACTTATGGCTATTTCTCAGTTAGTTAACGGAGAATTAGAGGAAGAAATGATGATTGCACACAATAAATTGGTCAATTATTCGAGTTGGTATCAGTCTAAAAGCATAAAAGAGAGTTTAAAAGAAAGTGAGTTAGACAATCTTGAAGCACTACTTTATACAAATGCTATAGCTGAAGAAAAAAGAGATTTTGTTTACACTAAAATTGAAAAAACAAAAGCTAAAATAGAAAAGTACAAAGCAGAAAAGCATGAAATTTTAGTTGGCTCTAAAAACATTGATAAAAAAGATTGGGTACAAGATTTAGATGGCCAAATGGGTGTAATAACTGGCATTAACGAGTGGAAAGTGCTTGCCCGTAAATATGATATTGCTACACGTAAGTTTGATTTTGGCGTACTTTTTTTTCAAATTAGTATAGTTTTAGGTGCTGTTTGTATTATTATTTACGACAATCCTAAGCTACAAAAATCATTAGTTGCATTAATGATAATTTTTGGTGTTATTGGTGTTATTATGTCTGTATATGGTTATAGTCTTGCGCCTTAAAAACAAGTATTACCTATGTTGTATGGTTATTCAAAATATTTAGAGTACTTTTGCACTTTATTAAAAACGCCGCTGGTATAGCATGTGTTACTCTGAGTTATAATATGATAAACGCTCTATGTAACATACATATTTGCGATTAAGAATAACATATTATGACAAAATTTGAAGCATTAGGGCTAGACAAGTCCCTACTTGATGCTATTGTAGATCTTGGGTTTGAATCACCTTCAGAAGTACAAGAAAAAGCAATTCCAATCCTTTTAAATGAAGACACAGACCTAGTTGCATTAGCGCAAACAGGTACTGGTAAAACTGCAGCTTTTGGTTTTCCGTTAATTCAGAAAATTGATTCTAGCAGCAGAACTACTCAAGGATTAATACTTTCACCAACACGTGAACTTTGTTTACAAATTACAAACGAGCTTAAAGCGTATTCTAAATACGAAAAAGGACTTAACGTAGTTGCAATTTACGGTGGTGCTAGTATTACAGACCAAGCAAACCAAATTAGAAGAGGAGCACAAATAGTTGTTGCTACTCCTGGTAGAATAAAAGATATGATTAGCCGTGGTATGGTTAACATTTCTAAATTAGATTACTGCGTATTGGATGAAGCAGATGAAATGTTAAATATGGGCTTCTATGAAGACATTAAAGACATTTTATCTAACACTCCAGATGAAAAATTTACTTGGTTATTCTCTGCAACTATGCCAAGAGAAGTATCTACCATTGCTAAAAAATTCATGCACAACCCACAAGAAATTACTGTGGGATCTAAAAACGCTGGTGCAACTACAGTACAACATGAGTATTATGTTGTTGGTGGTAGAGATAGATACCCTGCATTAAAAAGATTAGCAGATACTAACCCTGATATTTTCTCTGTTGTTTTTTGTAGAACAAAAAGAGATACACAAAGGGTTGCCGAAAAATTAATTGAAGACGGTTACAATGCTGGTGCTTTACACGGAGATTTAAGTCAAAACCAAAGAGATTTGGTAATGAACGCCTTCCGTAAAAAACAAATACAAATGCTTGTTGCAACAGATGTTGCTGCACGTGGTATAGATGTAGATGATATTACGCACGTAATAAACTACCAATTACCTGATGAAATAGAAACATACACACACCGTAGTGGACGTACTGGTAGAGCTGGTAAATCTGGTGTATCTATGGTTATTGTAACTCGTAGTGAGTTACGTAAAATAAAAGCCTTAGAGAGAAAGCTACAAACTGAATTTTTATCAAAAAAGATTCCAACCGGAATGGAAATTTGTGAAATTCAATTGCACCATTTAGCCAATAAAATTAAAGATACAGAGATTAATGATGAAGTAGAAAGCTACTTACCTGCTATTAATGAAATATTAGAAGGTGTAGATAAAGAAGATCTTATTAAAAAGATTGTATCTGTAGAGTTTACTCGTTTCTTTGATTACTACAACAAAACTAGAGACTTAAATGGCTCTGACCGTGGAGAAAGAGGAGATCGTGAGGAGCGTGGTAAAAACAAAGCAGAAATACCTACAAGTGGTTCTGTACGTTACTTTATTAATGTTGGTGAGCGTGATGATTACGATTGGATGACATTAAAAGATTTCTTAAGAAATACTGTTGGTCTTGGTAAAGAAGATGTTTTTAAAGTAGACGTAAAAGAGAGTTTCTCTTTCTTTAACACAGATGCAGAACATTCTGAAAAAGTATTAAGTACTTTTACTGAATTTAAGGTAGATGGCAGATTTGTTAATGTTGAAATCTCTAACAATCCTGGAGGCGGTGGTGGCCGTGGAAGAGGCGGTAGAGGTCGCGGAGACAGAGGCCGTTCTTCTTCTTCTCGTGGAGGAAGAGATAACAGAAGTGGCGGAGACAGAGGTCGTTCTCGTAACAGAGACAACAGAGGAAGCCGCGATAGTGGTGGAAGCTACGGAAACAAAAGAAGCAAAAGAAGATACTAAGCTTTTAAGTTAATAGAATATTAAAAATACGCTTCGGCGTATTTTTTTTTGTTTATTTACCACCTCTAATCAAAAAATTAACCCATATTCCGCACCTAAAGAGATAAACTTTAATATCTTAGAGTTTTTAGTAGAAGATAAACGACACCACTTTTTTTATGAATAAATACATCCTACTTGTTTTTAGCTTAATTACATTCTGTGGATTTTCACAGGATAAAAAAACAAAAGAAAAAGAAAATGAGTTTACTGCAACCATTATAAATGCACAAACTGATGAACCTATGCCTAGCGTACACATTGTAAACCTTAACCAAGTAAAAGGTACAATTACAGATCAAGAAGGTAAGTTTACAATACCTGCAGTTGCCAACGATACACTTTACCTAACATACCTTGGTTTTAAATCTCAAAAAATTAAGATTACTAATGATATGCTTAAGTTTAAAGACACTAAAATTACCTTAACAGAACTTGCTTTTGCCCTAGAAGAAGTTGTTGTAAAACCATACCAATTAACAGGTTTTTTAGAAATAGATGCCAAAAACGTAAGTTTAAATGACTCTTACCAGTATGCAATTTCTGGACTAAACACAGGTTATGAAGCAGGTAACAAAAACCCAAGTGCTGTTACAAAAGTACTTGGTGCAATACTAAACCCTGCAGATTTACTCCGTAATTTATTTGGTAAAAAACCTGCGCAAATGCGTAAACTTCGTCAAATAAAAGAAGATGATCGTATTAGAGATTTACTAGCCGCAAAGTTTGACAGGGAAACACTAACAGAATTACTACAACTAGAAAAAGTAGATATTGAAGACATATTAAACAACTGTAATTACTCTAAATCTTTTATACAAACAGCTAATGACTTGCAAATTTTAGATGCCATTAGCGGCTGTTATGAAGAGTACAAGGTTTTAAACAGAAAAAAATAAGAGTACAATTAACTACTACTTATAAATACACACCTTAACACTACCTATGACTAAATTAGAATTTTTACAAAAGAATGTTTTTACAGATCTTCAAAACTTAAATACAGGATTTGATGCTGATGACAACTTTTACTTTTCTGAGCTAGATTTTGCAATGGTTTTAGAACGTATTGAATACTTTGGTATTGGCATACACGCTATTAAACCATATATAAATGAAGAATTTGGCACTACTAAAACCAATGAAGATTACAAAAAAAAAGCAACAGATGCTAAATGGTATAAAAGAGCTTATTTTGATTTAAAAAAAGCTACACCAAAAATGATATATAATGCAGATTATAAAGTATCAGCCAAGTTGCTAAACAAAAATGAAAACAAAACCAACGAAGCAAACTAAATTTTATTACAAATAATGGGGTTATTTAATAAAATACTTGGTAACGCAAGTGAAGTATCTGTAGAAAAATTAAATGAAAAATACGGAAGACTTCTAACAGATAATGAACAAGTAGAACTAGGATTTAAATTGTTTAGAGATACGTTTATGTTTACCAATAAGCGTTTAATATTAATAGATGTACAAGGCCTAACTGGCAACAAAGCAGAGTACAGATCTATGCCATACAAAAGCATC
Source organism: Cellulophaga lytica DSM 7489 (assembly GCF_000190595.1). Taxonomy (NCBI): domain Bacteria; kingdom Pseudomonadati; phylum Bacteroidota; class Flavobacteriia; order Flavobacteriales; family Flavobacteriaceae; genus Cellulophaga; species Cellulophaga lytica. The sequence continues at coordinate 351,567 of NC_015167.1, forward strand.
TCTAGATTCTCTTTAGAAACTGCAGGTACTTTTGATTTAGATGCCGAATTAAAAATTTGGATTTCTAGTGAAAACTTACCATCTGTAAGCAAAAAATTTAACAAAAGTATAGATGTTTACGAAGTACAAAAATATTTGGCAAGCAAAGTAATGTAACAACTTTACAGCCTATAAAAAAAAGCCTATATTTTAAAAATATAGGCTTTTTTTGTTTTTAGTAAACTACGTATTATTTACTTGCAAATAGTTTTACATCTTCTTCTGTAACTTCTTGTCCGCCTAAAATAATTAATCGTTCTACAACATTGCGTAGCTCTCTAATGTTTCCTGTCCAATCATAACTTTTTAACAATGAAACTGCTTTATCAGAAAATACTTTTTTAGCCGTTCCTTGCTCTTTACTTATTTTATCTGCAAAATATGTTATTAACAAAGGAATATCTTCTCTTCTGTCATTTAAAGCAGGTACTTTTATAAGTATAACAGCTAGTCTATGGTATAAATCTTCTCTAAAATTACCCTCTGCTATTTCCTTTTTTAGGTCTTTGTTAGTAGCTGCTACTACTCTAACATCTACTTTTATATCTTTATCTGTACCAACTCTAGATATTTTACTTTCTTGTAAAGCACGTAATACTTTTGCTTGCGCAGACAAACTCATATCACCTATTTCATCTAAAAAAATAGTTCCTTTATTAGCCGCTTCAAACTTACCTGCTCTATCTTTAACTGCAGATGTAAAAGCACCTTTAACATGACCAAAAAGTTCACTCTCTATCAACTCTGACGGTATTGCGGCACAGTTTACCTCTATAAATGGTGCTTTGCTACGCGGACTTTTTTCATGCAACCAATGCGCAACTAGCTCTTTACCGGTACCATTAGACCCCGTAATTAAAACACGTGCATCTGTAGGAGCTACTTTTTCTATCATATCTTTAATTAAAGATATACCCTCACTCTCCCCTATCATTTGGTAATTTTTACTAACCTTTTTCTTAAGTTTAGTATTTTCTACAACTAAATTTTTACGATCTAATGCATTACGTACTGTTGTTAGCAACCTATTTAAGTCTGGCGGTTTAGATATATAATCAAAAGCACCTAAACGCATTGTGTTTACTGCAGTATCTAAATCTCCGTGACCAGAAATCATTATAAAAGCCAATTCTGGTTTTAATTTACGCGCAGCTTCTAATACCTCTACGCCATCCATTTTTGGCATTTTAATATCACACAAAACTAAATCGTAATCGTTTTTTTTAATAGCATCTATACCTTTTAAACCGTCTTCTGCCTCTTCAACATTATAAGTATCACTTTCTTCTGATAAAATTTTTACCAAAACCCTGCGTATTGCAGCTTCATCTTCTATTACTAATATTTTTGACATATACGTGTTTTAAAAAATTCCTATTTTAAATCCTGTTTTAAAATATACATTTCCATCGTCATATAACGAATATACGCTTTTTCTTTCTTCATCTCTTAACAAACCTCTTTGTGATAAGGTGTGCCCTGCCAATGCATAAAAAGATATATTTTTATTAATGTTATACTGATAACCAAAAGCACCTACAACAACAGATAAAGATAAACCAGATCCTAAATCATTATCTGGCAAAGCAATATCATTTTGTACATTTACAAAATAACCATCCAATAATAATGCCGTTTTAAAAGTATGGTGCTGTTTTAAGTGGTATTTAAACTCCATTCTGGGTACACCAATCATATATGACCAGTTAGGATGAAACTTTTTGTAATAACTTATTATAGGTAAAGGAACATCAAACCCAGTGGCATTGTTATAAGACAACCCCAATATTAATCTTGTAGGTTTTTCTTTTTTCATATCTGCCTTAATAGTTAAAACAGAATAATTTAAATTAAAATCTTCCTTTTGTACTCCATCAATAAAGTTTGATGCCAACCTTGGTGTAAGCAATCCTACAAAAGTCCACTTATCATTAAGCATATGCGCGTATCCTAAATTAAGATCTACAATTCTTAATTTTTCAAGTTCATTATCATCAAACTCATAAATACTATCGTTTGCAAAGTCTATAATACCATACTCTGCACCAGCTATTATATAATTTTTATCATTTAATTTGATAGGTAAATTTGCCAAAAAACGAAATCTAGATATACTTCTAGATGACTTTTTTTTTGGCAACGTAGTGTACTCTATTCTAACAATGTCTGAGCTTTGAGACCAAACAAATTGTATCATTAGAAAAAAACAAACTCCTAAAAGTTTTTTCATATGCAAACAAATATATGCGTAATTCTTAACTAAATTATTTACTAATAATATGAATATCTCTTTGAGGGAAAGGAATAGATATATTGTTTTCTCTAAAAGCTGCATCTATTAAAAAACGCAGATCACTTTTAATTCTAGGGTCTCCGTAGCTATCATTTGTATAATAATTTATAGAAAACATAAGTGCCGAATCTCCAAAGTCCTCAAACAACACAAATGGTTTTGGATTTTTTAAAATCCCTTTTTTAGTATCTATAATTTCTAATAATAATTTAGAAACCAACTCTACATCACTACCATAAGCAACACCAACTTTAACATTTTCTCTTGTAGTTTTATGGTTTTGTGTATAGTTGTAAATACTATCTGTTAAAAATTTGTGGTTTGGTATTACAATAACCTTATCATCTCTGGTTAAAGCTCTTGTGGTTCTTAACCTGGTTTCAAAAACTCTCCCCACTTTACCTTCTACTTCTATAATATCTCCTATATGTAAACTTTGGTCTAAAATAATTAATATTCCAGAAATTATATCCTGAAAAAGATATTGTAAAGCAAAACCTAAACCAACAAATAAAGCTGCAGAAGCTGTTAACAACACTGTTAAATCTACCCCAGAAGAATGCAACACTGTAATTACCGCTAGTATGTATAAAAAGTACTTTAAGAAACTAAAAATGCTTAAAAACTTATTTTTATCATCTTGCGGGAGCTTAGCAATTACAATTTTATGTATTAATTTTAAAAGATAGGTAACAACAACAAGTACAATTATTATAATAAATAATGTCCCAATAGTGATGTCTACTTTATCACTATCTACCAATTTATAAGACATAAAATCCATTATGTACTTAAATATATCTTTTAAATCTTTCATACTAATATTTTAACCACTTGTACAAGTCTTTGTAGCTTGGTTTTTTACCATACATTAATATCCCTATTCTATAAATTTTAGCAGCTAACCAAACTATAGACAAAAATGTTACTATTAACAAAGCTATAGAAACTACCAATTGCCATATTGGCACACCACCTTCTCCTATACCAGAAGACAAACGCATTAGCATTACTATTGGCGACGTTAACGGAAATAAAGAAAAACCTACTGCCACTGGGCCGTGAGGATTACTAAACACCGATATAAAACCAACATAAATTGCTAGCATTAGCGGAGATATTACTGGCAACATAAACTGCTGTGTGTCTGTTTCATTATCTACAGCAGCACCAATTGCAGCATATATAGAACTGTATATTAAATATCCTAAAACAAAATATACCAAGAAAAAACTAAATAAAGAAACCCAAGGTATTTGCACAAACATATCTGCATATTTTTGCATATCATTTGGCATACTACTGTTTGCCATTTGCATAGCCTGAGCCTGTGGCAAATTAGCACCTCCGTTTTGCAAAGCACCAACATCTAAATCAAACACTAAAAAAACAATTAAAAACAATAGTGAACCAGACACCACCCAAATTATAAACTGAGTTACACCTGCTAAAGAGGTTCCTATTATTTTACCCATCATTAACTGAAAAGGTTTAACCGATGAAATAATAACCTCTATTACTCTACTTGTCTTTTCTTCAATAACACTACGCATTACAAAACTACCGTATATAATAATAAACATCATTATTAAATACCCAAAGCCACCACCAATTATAGCGTTAAGCTCATTTAACCCTTTTAAATTTTCTTTACCTTGAAAAGTAGCCGTGTGTATAGAAAAGTTTTTACTAATAGCACTATATTGCTCTTGCGAAACCCCTAATTGCTCTAATCTTTTTTGTTTAAGACGGTACTGAAAAATATCTTCTAAATCATCTAAAAAACCATCTGTAGGAGACTCTTTAGAAAAAAAGTAAGCTGAATTAGCAACCTCTTCTAACGTATTGCCATTTGGTATAAACACCAAACCATAATACCCAAGTTGCTCTGTAGAGTCTTTTGCTTGTTCTAAACTTAGATTTTTTAAACGTACAACAGATGTACTTTCTGTGTTGTTAAAATCTTCAGTAAAAAAGCTACTTTCGTTTAAAACTGTAATTACTCTTTTATCACTGTCATTTAGCATAGCCAAATACAATACCAAAGCAACCATACCTACCATTAAAATAGGACTTAAAAAAGTCATTATTATAAACGACTTATTTTTTACTTTAGCTAAATACTCCCTTTTTATAATTAAGCCTAATTTACCCACTACTTTGTTTTGCTTTTTACGGTTTGTATAAAAATATCGTTTGCAGACGGTATAGTTTCTACAAAGTGGTTTACTTTTCCTTTTTCTGATAAATACCCTAATAACGCACCAGTATCATTAGAAGGCAGTTGTATTTTAAAATTTAACTGTTCATCTTGTACGTTGTATGATGGTGTCCAGATTTTATGTTTTTCTTCTAACTTTTTTAAAACATCATTTTCATTAGTCACTTGCAGACCTACATTAAAAATATTGTTTTTATATTCATTTTTAATGTCTGATAATTTGCCGTCTAATATTTTTTCTGACTGATGTATAAGTGCTATATACTCACACAATTCCTCTACAGACTCCATACGATGAGTAGAAAATATAATAGAAGCACCTTGTTCTTTTAAATGAAGAATTTCATCTTTAATAATGTTAGCGTTAATAGGATCAAAACCACTAAAAGGCTCATCAAAAATTAATAATTTTGGTTGATGAAGTACAGTTACTACAAACTGTATTTTTTGCGCCATACCTTTAGATAATTCTTGCACTTTTTTATTCCACCAATCTCCTATATCTAACCTATCAAACCAATATTTAAGTCGTTTTGTTGCCTCTGCTTTAGATAAGCCTTTTAACTGAGCCAAATACAAAGCTTGCTCACCAACCTTCATACTTTTATACAAACCCCTTTCTTCAGGCAAATAACCAATAGTAGCAATATGTTCAGGTTTTAAAGGTTCACCATCAAAAAAAACAGCTCCCGTATCTGGAAAGGTAATCTGATTTATAATACGTATTAGCGTAGTTTTTCCTGCGCCATTTGGCCCTAGCAGACCATATATACAATTCTTAGGAATTTCTAAGGAAACATTGTTTAGGGCTGTGTGGTCTCCAAATTTTTTAGAAACACCTTTTGCCGCCAAAATAGTATTCATTTTCACAATTTTTTCAAAGATAGATAAATGGTAGCATATAAAAATAAAACCCACCCTTATTTACATAAGGATGGGAAAAAAAATGAGCAGCAACAAGTACTGCCCAGTATTTTAAATATGCTTAAGAGAACATATCTTTTACTTTCTCAAAAAAAGATTTGTCTGATTTTTCAGGCTGAGGAGTAAAGTTTTCACTATCTCTCATACGCTCAAAAAACTCTCTTTGCTCTTTATTTAACCCTTTTGGTGTCCAAACATTTACGTGTACTAAAAGGTCTCCGCTACCATAGCCATTTAGACTTGTAATACCTTTACCTCTTAAGCGTAAAATTTTACCAGATTGTATACCTTCTTCTAGCTTTATACGCACTTTACCACCAACAGCATCAATCTCTTTAGAAGTACCCAAAACTGCTTCAGGAATACTTATGTATAAATCATAATGCAAGTTATCTCCTTCTCTTTTTAAAGTGCTGTGTTCTTCAGTCTCTATAAGTACAATAAGGTCTCCGTTTACACCGTTACCAGGAGCACTATTACCTTTACCAGGTACTTTTAACTGCATACCATCTTCTACACCACCAGGTATTTTAATAGATACCGTTTCTTCTTTTGCAATTAAACCTTGTGCATCTGCACCAGCTGGTTTTTTATCTATAATTTGACCACTACCACCACAAGTGCTACAAGTAGCAGAAGTTTGCATTCTTCCTAAAATAGTATTTGCAATTTTAGTAACCTGACCAGAGCCGTTACACGTAGTACACGTGTTATATGTAACACCGTCTGCTTGTACCTTACGTTTAACTTTAACCTTTTTTTCTACGCCATTAGCCACTTCTTCTAAAGTTAACTTAACTCTAATTCTTAAATTAGAACCTTTAACTCTACGTTGGCCGCCTCCGCCAAAACCGCCAAAGCCGCCACTAAAGCCGCCTCCGCCAAAGATATCTCCAAACTGACTAAAGATATCATCCATATTCATACCGCCGAAGCCGCCGCCGCCACCGCCAGCACCACCTTCAAAGGCTGCGTGACCGTATTGATCATATCTTGCTTTTTTATCAGGATCACTTAAAATTTCATATGCTTCTGCTGCTTTTTTAAACATCTCCTCTGCTTTAGCATCACCAGGATTTTTATCTGGATGAAATTCTATAGCCTTTTTACGGTATGCTTTTTTTATTTCTGCTGCAGTTGCATTTTTAGTAATGCCTAATATGCTGTAAAAATCTTCTTTCATTTTTTATTTTTAGTTCCCAACAACAACTTTTGGGTGACGAATAATTTTATCTCCTAACGTAAATCCTTTTTCTATTACGTCTATAATTTTCCCTTTTAACTTTTCATCAGGGGCAGGTATTTGCGTAATAGCTTCGTGTACGTCAGCATCAAACGCGTCACCTTGTACTACTTCTATTTCTAATAATCCTTTTCCTTTTAAAGTCTCTTTAAATTTATTTTGTATAAGCTCTACACCGGTAACTAGCTCTTTATCTTCAGACTTAGAAATTTCTTTCATAGCTCTGTCAAAATCATCCATAACCGGAAGCATAGACACTATAACTTCTTGACCTGCTGTTTTAAACAAGTCCATACGTTCTTTAGATGTTCTTTTTTTATAGTTTTCAAACTCAGCAAACAAACGTAAAAACTTATCTTTTTCTTTAGCTAAGTCTTGTTGCAATTGTTCTTCAACAGACAACTCTACCGTTTCTTCTTCAGTAGTTTCTGTACTTTCCTTAACTTCTTCAGCAGCTTTATTTATTTTTTCTTCTTGTGCTACTTCTTCAGCTTTATCTTTTTTACTCATTATATGCTAATGTTTAATATCTTGAAAATTAAGATGGCAAAAGTACTGCCATTTCTTTAAAAATGTCAAAATGTCACTAAACTTTATTAAAAATAATATTATAGCTTGGTTGCTCTAAGCATTTCTCTTTTTCCTGGAGGTCCTGGCAAGCGTTCTACTTTAAAACCAACTGCCAACATTGCACGCCTAACACTACCTTTAGCCGCATAAGTTACCAACACCCCATTAGTTTGCAATGCGTTGTACATAATACCAAAAATGTTTTCTGTCCAAAGTTCTGGCTGTACCCTAGCTCCAAAAGCATCAAAATATATAAGGTTGTATGCTTCTTTATCTGTGATGTCTAAAAAATTTTGCTCTCTTTTTAGCAGGTTAAAATTTGGTAATATGTCTGTTTTAACCTCCCAATTTACATTGTGCATTTTATTAAATACATCTTCAAAATTAGAAGCATTTAATTGCGCTATATAATTGAGCTCTGCAACTTCTTCTGCTTCTACAGGATATGCCTCTACCCCTGTATAATCTATATTTAAATTGCTTTTTGGTGCCTCAATTGCCGTAATTATAGCATTTAGTCCAGTTCCAAAACCAATTTCTAAAATAGAAACAGGCTCATCCTTAAATAAAGATAAGCCGTGTTTTATAAATACGTGATAAGCTTCTTGTACTGCCCCGTGTATAGAGTGGTACTGTTCGTTCCAATCCTCTATTTGTATGGTTTTAGAACCATCACCTGTTGTTATTATTTTACGTTTCAAATATTTACTCTTTTAAAAGCACTCCGTCTGCCTCAAACCTATATGTTTTTTTAGGAGTTGTAATTTGTGCTATTTCTTCTTTAGTTGCTCCACCATCTTCTGCATAGTGTTGTTGTTCATCTACAGACATTTGCTCAATAAAAGCTTTTCCGTTTACTACAACTTCCTTACCAGTTATATCTTTTGGCATAAAAAAGCCATAGTCTTTAAATTTTACCATAGCTTGCTCACCATCTCCTAAATCTAACTTCATCCAACAGCCTTTAGACTGACAAACATCTAATACCTTACCTGTAAATTTTGTTGTTACCGTATCTGCAACTGCTAAATTATGGTATACAGATGCCATTTCTTTAGTAACTTTAGCATTATCTTTTGTGATTTTTTCACCAAAAGATGCTAATTCTTCTGTTTTTTGCTCAGGTTCCTGAACTACGGTTTCTTTTTTTGCCTCTTTGCAAGACATAAACAATAAAATTACTACAAGCAAAATGTTAAAACTTTTCATATCTGATAAAATTTAGTGATAGATTGCAAATTTGAACATTTTTAATCTAAAAAAGAAGCACTAGTACTGATAATTGATTAATTTTATGAACTTAAATTCTGAATACTATGGATGTTACTACAAACCAAATTAGTGTAGAAAAAACAAAAAACACTAAAATTAACGATGTTGATTTTAATAATCTTTCGTTTGGAAGTATTTATATGGATCATATGTTGGTCTGTGATTACAAAAATGGCGCCTGGGAAGCTCCTAAAGTTGTGCCTTATCAGCCAATTTCTTTAGACCCTTCTGCTAAAATTTTTCACTACGGGCAATCTATTTTCGAAGGAATGAAAGCTTACAAGGATGAGCAAGACACCATTTGGATGTTTCGTCCTCTAGACAACCATAAACGTTTAAACTTATCTGCTAAAAGATTAGCTATCCCAGAAATTCCTGAAAACTACTTTATGGAAGGCCTTAAGGCTTTATTAAAGACAGATAGTGATTGGATTCCTCAATCTCCAGGAAGCTCTTTATACATTAGACCTTTTATTTTTGCTACCGGATTAGGCTTCCACGCATCTCCTGCAGATGAATACAAGTTTGTTATTTGTGGCGCCCCTTCTGGATCTTATTTTTCTGGCGAAGTAAAAGTACTTATTGAAGAAACTTACTCTAGATCTGCAAATGGTGGTGTTGGTTTTGCTAAAGCAGGTGGTAACTATGCTGGACAATTTTACCCAACTAAACTTGCACAGGACAAAGGATACCAACAAGTAATTTGGACAGATGACAATACGCATGAGTACATTGAAGAAGCTGGTGCTATGAATGTTTTTGTACGTATTAATGATACTCTTTTAACGTGCCCAACTAGTGACCGCATACTAGATGGTATTACACGTAAAAGTATTTTAAAAATTGCTGAAGACGAAGGTATTAAAACCGAAGTACGTAAAATAAAAGTACAAGAATTAGTAGACGCTGCTAAAGATGGTAGTTTAAAAGAAATGTTTGGTGCAGGTACTGCTGCTGTAATTTCTCCTATTGCAGGTTTTGGTTTTAGAGATAATGACTATATGTTACCTACTAACCTAGAAAACAGTTACGCTACTTTATTAAAAGACCGTATTACTAGCATACAATACAATAAAGCTGAAGATAAATTTGGATGGCGTTTTAAGGTTGAATAACCTTATGTTACCTATATAATATAATAAAAAAGTGCCTTATTAGGCACTTTTTTTATTTTTTAAGAATAGCTTCTATACTTGGCCTAAAGTAGTTAGGCCCTTTTAATATTTTACCGTCTTCTCTGTAAACTGGTTTACCATCTGCACCTAGCTTACTCATATTACTTTGCTGTATTTCATCAAAAACCTCTTCAATTTTATACTGCATACCATGCTCTAATATAGTACCACATAAAATATACAGCATATCACCTAAAGCATCTGCTACTTCAACCATATCATTATTATTAGCCGCTTCTAAGTACTCCTTATTTTCTTCATCCATAAGGTTAAAGCGCAATAAATTTTTTTGCTGTCCTAAATCTGCTTTTAATTCTTCAGAAACCCCAGCTCCAAAAGATTTATGAAATAACTCTACCGCTTTAAGTTTATTTTTCATTTGTATAATTTTACGTTAGTTTTGCACAAAAATAGAAATATGTTTACCACCGGACAATATATATTTGCCGCTCTTTTTGTTATTGTTTTTACTATTATTATTGTAATTACATATAAAAGAGACAAAAAATTACATTTAAAAAACTATTCTGGTGTAAAATGGGTAGCCATTACCTTTATTATCTTCATAATTTCATTGTTTATTATTAAGCATTTTCTAAAAAATTAACGAATTTTTATCGTTCACCACAAAAATCAAGCAACACACAACAAAAACTAGGCTTTCTTCGTTATAGTGTAAGAAAAACCGTATTTTTGCGTTGTATTGATAACAAATTCTGTTTAATGACAATTTTTCTTAACATTTTATTTATTTTAGTGGCTGTAAATGCCTTACTTTTAGTGTTTAGCGTTAACCGTAACAATGCTAAAGCAAAAAAATCTGTTAACAAACCTACAGCAGAAACAACAGCTAAAGTATACCCACTTAATATTATCTCTACAAAATACAAAAAAGCAATATAGTTTTTTACCTTTGTAAGGTATGAAACAGTTGTTACTTGTTTTTTTAGGAGGAGGTGTAGGTAGTGTATTGCGTTTTCTTATTAGCAAAACACTAAATAGTTCATTTCAACCCTACTTTTTAGGAACCTTTTTAGTTAATATATTAGGCAGTTTACTTATTGGCTTTATAATAGGACTAACTTTAAAAGGTAATTACCTTACAGAAAACCAAGCATTATTATTAGCTACTGGATTTTGTGGAGGCTTTACTACATTTTCTACTTTTGCATTAGAAAACCAATCTCTATTAAAAAATGGCGATCTTTTGCATTTTACTTTTTATACCTTATTAAGTATCTCTATTGGTATTTTTGCCGTAATAGGCGGTTTATGGATTTCTAAATCCATATAATATTTCATAAAAAATCTTTTTTTATTCAACAATACACGTAAATAGCAATATTTTTTGCTGTAATACCCCGTCATATCCTATTTTTTTTCATTTATCAAATATCATTTTAACAAAAAATTAAAATATAATTACAATACCCCTATTTAAAATAGGGGTTATTTTATTTATATCATAAAAATTAAATAAGTACCCATAAAAAATATGGGGTATAATTCATTATTAAATACATTTACCCTGTAATTAACTAAACGATATGAAAAAAATTGAAGCAATTATTAGAAAATCTCAATTTGATGATGTAAAAAAAGCATTACACCAAATTGAAGTGAATTTTTTTAGTTACTGGGATGTAACTGGAGTAGGAAATGAAAAACAAGGACACGTATACAGAGGAATATCTTACAGCACAACTGATATTCAAAGAAGATACCTATCTATTATAGTTTCAGATGAGTTTTTAGAAAAAACTGTAAATACAATTTTAGAATCTGCTTACACAGGCAATGTAGGTGACGGAAAAATATTTGTATCTGAAATTATAGATGCATACCGCATTAGAACCAAAGAAAACGGTCACGCAGGAATAAACTAACCAAACCAAGACACTATTAAAAAATTAGAATTATGATTAACGAACAACAAGAAGCACTAAGTAAAGCTGTTGAAAGTATCAACAGTGATATGGGTGCATTATGGATAACAATAGCTGCCATTTTAGTATTTTTTATGCAAGCTGGTTTTACATTAGTAGAAGTTGGCTTTACACGCAGTAAAAACTCTGGTAACATAATAATGAAAAACATTATGGACCTTTGCGTAGGTTCCTTAATGTTCTGGGCTGTAGGTTACGGAATTATGTATGGTAGCGATACTGTTTTAGGCGGATTTTTTAGATTAAGCCCAGCAGAACAAGGGTATTTCTTCTTTTCTGCAGACGATTGGTACAACTTATTTTTTCAAACAGTATTTTGCGCAACTGCAGCTACAATTGTATCTGGAGCTATAGCAGGGCGTACTAAATTCTCTACTTACCTTATATATTCTGCCATATTAACAACAATTATATACCCTATTTCTGGTAGCTGGTACTGGCCATTTGATGATGATGCATGGTTAAATGTTGCTGGTTTTGTAGACTTTGCCGGTTCTTCTGTAGTACACGCAGTTGGTGGTGGCGCAGCTTTAGTTGCTGCAATTATGGTTGGCCCACGTATTGGCAAATATACAGATGGTAAAGTAAACGTAATTCCAGGACATAATATGATTCTTGGTGCATTAGGTGTATTTATCCTATGGTTGGGTTGGTTTGGCTTTAATGGCGGATCTCAACTTGCATGGGGTGGATCTGATACTGTTGCTACTGGTAGTGTAATTATAAACACAAACTTAGCGGCTGCTATTGGTGCTGTTGCAGCCTTATTTTTTACTTGGATTAAATACGGTAAACCAGATATTTCTATGACACTAAATGGCGCACTAGCTGGTTTAGTTGGTATTACTGCTGGCTGTGGAGCTGTTAACGCTTGGGGCGCACTTGCAATAGGCTTAGTTTGCGGTATAGCCGTAGTACTTTCTATAGAAGGCATAGATAAAAAATTAAAAATTGATGATCCAGTAGGAGCTATATCTGTGCATGGAGTATGCGGATTTATAGGTACCGTGTTAGTAGGTGTATTTGCTATAGATGGCGGACTAATAAATGGTGGTGGCGCTAGCTTATTACTAGTACAAACTTACGGTTCTTTAGCTTACATATTATGGGCTGTTATTACAACATTTATCGTCTTATTTATATTAAAGAAAACTATTGGATTAAGAGTTTCTAAACAAGAAGAATTAGAAGGTTTAGATGTGCATGAACATGATATAGAAGTTTATCCAGAGTTTACAACTACAGAAAAATAAACACAAGAAACAAAAACGGAGCGTTTTGCAGAACGCTCCGTCACAAAATGTTTCAACAACAAAAAATAAAATCACTAACAAACCCCTTATAATAAAGGGTTTACAATTTATTTGATATGAAATTGAATACGACAACAAATTACTTAAAAAAATTATCATTTTCAATAATGATGTTATCCTCTGCATTAATATTTGCTCAGGAAGAAGAAGAAAAAAAATTAGAAATTAGCGGGTCTGTTGATGCTTACTTTAGAACAAATTTAAGCGCAGATGATAATGCAGAAGCTAACGGATTAATAAGCCCTCTAACTTCTTTTGCTAATGAAACTGGTTTTGCACTTGGTATGGCAAACATTATTGCTAGTTATGAAGGTGAAAAAACTGGAGCAGTAGCAGATCTTGTTTTTGGACCAAGAGGAGAACAAGCTATTACCGGTTTAAATGTTAACCAATTGTATGCATACTGGAATGTAAGCGAAGGAACAAAGTTAACAATGGGACGTTTTAATACGTATTTAGGATATGAGGTTATTTCTCCTGTAGGTAATTTTAACTACAGCACGTCTCACTTATTCTCTAGCGGGCCTTTTTCTCATACTGGTTTAAAAGCAGATTTTACATTATCTGATGATTTTAGCTTAATGCTTGCTGTAATGAATGTTACAGATGTAGATAATAATTTAACTAGCCAATATGCTCTTGGAGCACAATTAGGTTATGCTGGTCAATATTTAAATCTTTATTATGACGATAAAGCAAACCTAGGTTTTGAGATTGACTATACAGGTGGTTTTGATTTATCTGATAGTTTTTATCTAGGTATAAATGGTGCTTACGCTGATAATGATGGTAATGGTTTTGCTGGCGTTGCATTATACCCACAAATTAAGGCATCAGAAACTGCTTCTTTTGGATTAAGAGGTGAGTATTTTACACAAATTGTTGATGGTTTAGATGATGAGCCTAGCGTATTTGCAACTACTTTAACTGGTAGTTTCACTGTTGAAGATTTAACAATTAAACCAGAGGTTAGATTAGATGCTTGGAGTAATAACGAACCGTTTTTTAATAACGACGGAGATCCTTCAAAAAGCTTATCTACCTTTTTAATTGCAGCAGTTTATTCTTTTTAAAAAAATTAAGTTTAGTTTATAGTTTGGTTGTTGAAGAAAGTCTAGTTTGTGCGCTAGGCTTTCTTCTTTTTTAGTGCTCTTTGTTAAAGGCTTTTACCCCTGCTCTAACCTCTGTGTCTAATGTATTTACAAGTGGTACTACTGGGCAAGAATACTTTTTACTATAAGCACAATAAGGATTGTATGCCCTATTAAAATCTACCATAATAAAATCTTCATCTGGCTCAGATAACTCTATATATCTTCCTCCTCCATACGTTTCTTTACCATTTGTATTATCTAAAAAAGGCAAAAACAAATGATCTTTATATTTTTCTTGCTTTATTAATTGTTGGTTTTGATATACTTCTAGTTGTAAATCTTTACCATTTAATTTAAAAAACAATCTACCGTATAATTTATATTCTTGATTTTGGTTTGTTGTAGTTGGCATTAAAAATGGAGTTGCACCTAAAGCCAACTCTAACCTTGCTTTTACCACATAATTTGTATCTGGCTCAAAAAAATCTAGTCCTTCAAAATCTTTTCTGTATTTATTAGGCAACGGAGAGGTTTTTGCATCTTTATACTCATCATTTAACTTTTTATGATACTCTAGAATACCTTTTAGCTTGTCAGATTTTGTTGCTGCTATTTTTTCTTCAACCTCATTTGTATGATACTTCTTTTGCCCATTACAACTTAACAACATCATTACAAATAAAAATACTGTATACCTCATTATATTACATTAAATTAATACAGTAAAAATACAACTTATTACTTTTTTACTTGGCTTTGTTTTACAATAAAAGAAAAATGCAAAGACTTTCAATGTATAAATCTGTGGCTATCTGTACCTTAAAAAGGTGCCAGCGCTGCTGTATTTAATATTGAAATAGATATATTATACTAATACTAAGCCTGGCGAAAAAATCACCAGGCTTTTTTTATATACCAACCAAAATGAAAAAACTTTACACAAACTATATAGACTCATTTAAGGGGCTATCTAAAGAAGTATGGTGGCTATCACTCATTACCCTTATAAACAGAGCAGGCACAATGGTTATTCCTTTTTTATCGCTTTATTTAAAAAACGATGTTGGACTAACTTTTGAAAATGTAGGTGTTGTAATGTCTTGCTTTGGAGCTGGCTCATTAATTGGCTCTTGGCTTGGAGGTACATTAACTGATAAATTTGGCTACTACAAAGTAATGCTCTTTAGTTTATTTACGAGTGGTATATTATTTATTGGTCTTCAATTTTTACACGATTATTATAGTATTTGCGCAGGCATTTTTATACTTATGATTGTTGCAGATTGTTTTAGACCCGCTGCTTTTGTTGCCTTAATTGCTTATAGTAAACCAGAAAATAAAACTAGATCTGTTACACTAATTAGACTTGCCATTAACCTTGGGTTTTCTGCTGGTCCGGCTTTGGGCGGTATTATAATTACATCTTTAGGCTATATTGGTCTTTTTTGGGTAGACGGAATAACCTGCGTATTGGCCAGTATTTTATTGCTTATTGTTTTAAATCCTATAAAAGCACGAGTTATGGATAGTTCCAAAAACGAAAGTCCAAAATCTGCATACACAGACGGTTACTACTGGGTATTTATTGCTGCTATGGTACTTTTTGGATTTTGCTTTGTACAGTATTTTTCTACCGTACCAGTATATTACAGTGATGCCTATAAACTTAGCGAATTTAAAATAGGACTTTTACTTGCTATGAATGGTTTTTTAATTTTTGCTTTTGAAATGCCATTAATTAAATACCTAGAAAAACTTAACCACTCCAAAGTTACTTATGTAATTTTTGGGCTAATATTAGTTGGTTTAAGCTTTGCATTGCTAAATATTTTTTCATGGGTTGGAATTTTAGTTGTTGGAATGTTACTAATGACTATTGGCGAAATGATTGCCTTTCCGTTTTCTAACGCAATTGCTATGGAGCGTTCTAAACGTGGCAAACAAGGAGAATATATGGCACTGTATAGTATAGCTTTTTCAATATCACACATTTTTGCTCACAATTACGGTATGCACTCTATTGCAAATAATGGTTATATATTTACATGGAATAGCATTACCGTTATAGCCGTAATAGGTATAGCACTACTCTTTATTTTAAAACGAATTACAATTGCAAACAAATGAAAAAAATAAATAACATAATTTTAGGCATACTACTAACTTTAGCTTTAGCCTGTACAGACAAGAAAAAAGAAACTGTAAAAACTGAAGTCCTTAATAATGTAGAAACTAAAGAACGTTTTTATCCTGAATTAGATTCTACAAGATATAACGTAGCGTTTTTAATTATGGATGGTACTTTTAATACCGAATTTACTGCTCCTTTTGATATTTTTCAGCATACAAAGTTTAGAAAAAATATTAAAGCGATGAATGTATTTACGGTTGCTAACACACTAAAACCTATAACTACGTTTGAAGGTGTGCGTATTTTACCAGACTACAATTATATTGAAGATGAACTTCCTAAAATAGACATATTGGTTGTACCTAGTGCAGAGCATCATTTAGATTCCGATTTAAAAGATACTACAATGCTAAATTTTGTGAAAAAAGTAAATAAAGATGCGTTATTTATTACATCGCACTGTGATGGTGCATTTGTACTTGCAAAAGCAGGAGTTTTAAACACTGTTACATCTACCACTTTCCCTAGTGATATAGATTTATACAAAAAAACATTTCCTAATTTAAAGGTAGCAGATAACGTATTATTTGTACATGACAAAAAATACATTACCTCTGCAGGAGGCGCTAAGAGTTTTGAGGCGGCTCTCTACTTGTGTGAATATTTATATGGTAAAGAAGTTGCTAAATCTTTAGCTGGTGGCTTAGTTATAGATTGGGACGTAACTAAGGTACCACACCTTATTATTCCTTAAGGATATAACGTCCTTTCTTAAGATATTTTTCAATTAAAGCGTTGTATTCTGGTGTAAGTTTTAATAATGTAGTAGACTCTAAATTATAAAGTTTATCTGCATCTGTATATCCATTTTTAAGCAGCTCTTCTAAATAAAAAATAGAGGTTCCAAAATCATTATTTTTTGCACTTAAAGATATTATTTTTAGGTAAGGATCATAGTCTTTAGGTGCAATTATTGTTTTTAGCATATACAAAAAGCTAAGAGCATCATAATCTGTATTTTTTTCTGCTAAAACAGTATCAATATAGTCATTTGTTAGCGCAACCAAGTATCCTTCTAACCTATATCCCATCTTTTGTTGCTCTTGGTTGGTGCTATTTTTAAACCTATCTATTTCTTTTGTTTGGTGTGCCCACCAACCAAGGTTATTAAAATTGTGTGTGTAAGCATCTTCTTCTACATAATATGCAAAATCGTTTTTTAAAGATTGCTCCTTAAACCACACATTATTTTCTGCCCTTTTTAACGACTTGTATATTTTGTTTTTACGTAATGCATTGCTTTTATCCTTTAGAGAATCTATTTTTTTAAAAGGCTTATAAACCATTATAGTCTGGTCTATTAAGTTTTTTGCTTTTTTAAGTTTATTTGCTGCAACCAATTTATTAATTGTAGTAAGCGTAGTATTGTAATTATTATTTATAAATAAACTATCTACAGCTAAATTACCTTTAGCCATAGCAGACATTTTAAATAAATCTAATGCTGTAGCCAAGTTATTTGTAGAGGGCCAATTGTTTCTAGATTCTTCTATTAATAACTGGTTTGGAATTTTCAACTTATTTAACAACTCTTTATTAGCTAGCATTTCTGTATAATTAAAATTATAACCACTAACTATACCAATGTACTGATAAGGCTTTTTAACGTTAATAATTTCAATATTACCAACAGTAGAGCTGTAAGACAGCACACCATCTATATTAGAAATAAATGCAGGAATTGTAGATGCTAACCTACCAGCTCTATTAAAGCCAGTTGTATAAATTTGATTTTCATCAATAGGTAACATTCCTACCACAGAATTAAATGTTTTTGTAAATGCTAAAATATTTTTAGAGATTGAAATGGTATCGTTTAAATTGTTTGATGCCGCCAAAATATAGCCTTTTTCCTCTGCAATACTAGCCATTAAGCGTATTACTTGTTTTTCTCTATTGTTATAGTCTACAATAAATACAACAGGCCATTTTTTATTAACTGTAAAGTTTGATGGAAGTAAAAGAGAGAAACTATACGGCAAAGAGTCCCCTACCTTTATATTGTCTACAACAGCTCCTTTTTTTAATTTTAATTCTTGCGCAGAAAGCTGCAAACTTAAAAATGCTAACAGTAGAAGTACTAATTTTTTCACAAGCGTTGTCTTTTGGTTTTTTAGTTAGGTATAGTTATAAACTAAATTACTATTAATATTTGTTTTTAACTCTTATTAAAGCATCAAAAACCTAGCCAAAAAAAGTGAATTAAGAGTTAATCACCAATAGCACCCATTTCTACCCCTTCTGAGTAAGCTACTTGTATACCGTGTTTGCTAAATGCATTTTTTATGGCTTTATTAGCCTGAAATGTAACTGGCCAATAATCATCTGGCTGAACAAAAGGCCTAACTAATAGTTGTATACTATGTGTATCAAAAGTTTGTATACCAATATCAGGAATTGGATCTTTTAATACATTTGGAAGCTCTAACAAAGCATCTATAATAATTTTTTCTACCTTAGGAAAACTCTCTGAGTATGGCATTGTCACCAATAACTCTAACCTAATCATTCCTTTTTCTGAAAAATTAGTAACAACAGAGTCTGTAATTTTAGAGTTTGGTATTATTAATACTTTGTTACCTGGTGTTATAATATCTGTACTAAAGATTCCTATTTCAGAAACTCTACCAAATTTATCTTCTAACTGAATCCAGTCATCAATTTTATATGGCTTTAACGTTAAAATTAAAATACCTGAAGCAAAGTTACCTAAACTACCCTGCAAAGCCATACCAACAGCAAAGCCAACAGCTGCTAAAATAGCCATTAACCCGGTTAAATCTGCACCTACAATAGATGCTGCTATAAATAAAGCTGCCCCCTTTAAAACTACTCCTACTAAGGATGAAACAAATGGACGTAGAGTTTTAGATATGCCTGTTTTTTCTAAGGCAACGCCAACCATTTTTAGTACCCTTTTTACCAGTTTAAAGCCTATCCAAATTACTAAACCAGCACCAATAATACGAGGCAGAAAAAATACTGCCTTATCTGTAGCTATTTGTATGTATTTTCCAATAGTGTCTAAATCTTCTGCTTGCATTTTAACGATACTAAAAAATGATATTTTTATTTAAAAGCGCAAATTACAAATTTACTCCTAAAACCTATGTTTTAGCCTTCTATTTTTTTAATGGGCGCATTAGAGACTACATCTGATAAAATTATATGCGTACGGGCCTCACCATATTGTATTAACCTATCTATAAATTGCTCTAAATGAAACTGATTTCTAAGAACTACTTCCATTATAATATTTTCATTACCAGTAATTCTGTAGCAATTTATAACCTCATCAAAAGTACCAACTAACTCTAAAAAAGGTTTTAATTTTCCCATAAAAGCACGTAATGTAATAATTGCCTTTAATTGGTAACCCGTTTCTGTATGTGACACCATTGCATTGTAGCCTGTAATAATACCTAAATCTTCCATTTTTTTAACACGCTCTGCCACTGCCGGTGCAGATAAGCCCACTTGCCTACCAATATTTGCAAAGGATTCTCTTGCATTTTTTTGCAGGTAACTAAGAATTTTCCAGCTAATTGCATCAATCTTATTATTCAAAGCCTTTATTATTTAAAATATTTAGAATCAAAAGTAAATATAAAAAATCACTTTATAATCATAATTAAAACAATAAGAATAAGAATGTAATTTTATAGTATAATAGTAAACACAATGCCATACAGAAATCTTAATACAGTACCGGTTTATAAAAAAGCACTATCGCTTTGCCACACTAGTAGAGAACTAGCTTCTTATTTTAGCTACAATAAGGATTTATTGCAGTTATACAAGTCTAGTAGCTTAAGAGATATAATGGCAAATTCTATACTTACTGATGCCATTTTGTTGCCTATACAAATAGAGCAAGCAGAGCGTAGCGACTGTAAACATACTAAATTGCATAGCATTAAATTTATTAATACTATTACCAGAAACATATTAAGTTATTGCAATGGCTTAGAACACCACGGTGTCAAGGAAAAAGAATACTTAAATCTTTTACGTACAGAAATTACAAGCTTTAGAAAGTCATATAAAAACTGGCGTAGGTCTCTACGTTAATACGTATATTTACAAAATAAAAAAAATCACCTAACATTACATTAGGTGATTTTTTACTTTATAATACTTTATAAAAATTTGTACTGCTTTGCGCTTACATATTTCTACGGTACTGCCCTCCTACTTGGAAAAGCGAACTTGTTATTTGTCCTAATGTACACACTTTAGAAACCTCCATTAGCTTCTCAAAAATGTTTTCATTTTTAACAGCAGCTTGTTGCAAGTCTTCTAATAACTTTTCTGCATTAGTTGCTCTACCTTGTACACTTTTTAACGTATCAATCTGTGCTAGTTTTTCTTCTTCTGTAGCACGTATAACTTCTGCTGGTAATACTGTTGGCGATCCTTTAGAACTTAAAAATGTATTTACCCCAATTATTGGGAACTCTCCTGTGTGCTTTAATGTCTCATAATACAAACTCTCTTCTTGTATTTTAGAGCGCTGGTACATAGTTTCCATTGCACCTAAAACTCCACCACGTTCAGTAATCCTATCAAACTCTTTTAAAACAGCTTCCTCTACAAGTTCTGTTAACTCTTCTATAATAAAAGCCCCTTGTATTGGATTCTCGTTTTTAGCAAGTCCCAACTCTTTGTTTATTATTAACTGTATTGCCATTGCACGCCTAACAGATTCTTCTGTTGGTGTGGTAATAGCCTCATCATACGCGTTTGTGTGCAATGAGTTACAGTTATCGTTTATAGCGTACAATGCCTGTAATGTTGTTCTAATATCATTAAAATCTATCTCTTGTGCGTGTAAACTACGTCCAGATGTTTGTATGTGGTACTTAAGCATTTGCGCTCTTGAATCTGCACCATACTTTAATTTTAGTGCTTTTGCCCATATTTTACGTGCAACTCTACCAATTACTGCATATTCTGGATCTATACCATTAGAAAAGAAGAACGATAAGTTTGGACCAAACTTATTAATGTCCATTCCTCTGCTTAAATAATACTCTACGTAAGTAAAGCCATTAGCCAGTGTAAAAGCCAATTGTGTTATTGGATTTGCTCCAGCTTCTGCAATATGATAGCCAGAAATAGAAACCGAATAAAAATTCCTAACCTGTTTTTCTATAAAATATTCCTGCACATCACCCATTAAGCGCAATGCAAATTCGGTAGAAAATATACACGTATTTTGTGCCTGATCTTCCTTTAAAATATCTGCTTGTACTGTACCACGCACTTGTGCCAATGTATTTGCTTTTATTTTTGCGTATACATCTGCTGGTAAAACCATATCACCTGTTAAGCCAAGTAACATTAACCCTAACCCATCATTACCCTCTGGTAAATCTCCATTATATTTAGGTCTTTCTAAACCTTTGCTGTCATATACTTCTTTAAACTTAGCTTCAACCTGTGCCTCTAAGCCATTTTCTTTAATGTACTTTTCACAATTTTGATCTATAGCAGCATTCATAAAGAAACCTAATAACATAGGCGCCGGACCATTAATAGTCATAGAAACAGATGTCATTGCGTGACTTAAATCGAACCCAGAATATAATTTCTTGGCATCATCTAAACAACAGATTGAAACACCAGCGTTACCAATTTTACCATAAATATCTGGTCTGTGGTCTGGATCGTTACCATACAAAGTAACCGAATCAAAAGCAGTAGAAAGCCTTTTTGCAGGCATACCTAAACTAACATAATGAAAACGTCTGTTGGTACGTTCTGGTCCGCCTTCACCAGCAAACATACGCGTTGGGTCTTCCCCTGTTCTTTTAAACGGGTACAAACCTGATGCATACGGAAATTCTCCTGGTACATTTTCTTGCAAACACCAACCTAAAATATCTCCCCAAGCTTGGTACTTTGGCAAAGCTACTTTTGGTATTTGTGAATGAGATAACGACTCTGTATGCGTAGCTATCTTAATTTCTTTATCTCTTACTTTAAAACTATAAATAGGTTGCTTGTATTTATTTACTTTAGCATCCCAAGTTGTAATAATTTCCCAGTTATAAGGATCTAAATCCATTTTAACTCTATCAAACTCCTTAAATAGCAAGTTTAAAAAGTCTTTATCTGCTGCTTCTTTTACCCCTTCTAAAATGGCAGCTGTATCTAAGCCATTTTTGAGTAGTAAATCGGTTTCAGTTTTTGCCGTATTAGAAACTGATAATATAGTTTGATACACACCATATAAACGTTGTGCAACTTTAGTTTGTGTTACCACAGTGGCATCATAACCTCTATTATTTTCTGCAATTTCTGATAAGTATCGTGTACGAGCTGGTGGTATAACAAATACCTTTTCCTCTATCTCGTTACCAAATTTAAAAGTAGATTTTAATTCTGCATTGGCTTTCTCAACCAATGTTTCCATAATTCTAGTGTACAGCTTGTTCATCCCAGGATCGTTAAACTGGCTAGCCATTGTACCAAAAATTGGCATATCATCTTGTGGCGTATCCCATAAATTATGGTTACGCATATATTGTTTTTTTACATCTCTAATTGCATCTAAAGCACCACGCTTATCAAACTTATTAATGGCTACTAAATCTGCAAAGTCTAACATATCAATCTTTTCTAACTGTGTAGCAGCACCAAATTCTGGTGTCATTACATAAAGAGATACATTACTATGTTCTATAATTTCTGTATCAGACTGTCCAATACCAGATGTTTCTAACACAATTAAATCGTACTCGGCAGCTTTTAAAACCTCTACTGCTTCCTCTACATATTTAGACAACGCAAGGTTAGACTGCCTTGTTGCTAAAGAACGCATATACACCCTATCATCATTAATAGCATTCATACGTATACGGTCTCCTAAAAGTGCACCACCGGTTTTTCTTTTAGACGGATCCACAGAAACTAGACCTATTTTTTTTTCAGGAAAATCTAATAAAAAACGCCTTACCAACTCATCTACCAAACTAGATTTACCAGCACCACCAGTACCAGTTATACCTAGTACAGGTACGTTTTTGGTAGATTTATTAACCTTAGAAAAGTACTCTACAAACTCTTCATGTCTGTTTTCTGCAAGACTAATTAAACGCGCAATGGTGTTTATATCTTTATTTTTTATAGATGCAGAAACCGTTGTGTTTTCTGGCAATTTTAATGCAGGCACAGGAAAATCACTTTTCTCTACCAAATCATTAATCATACCCTGTAACCCTAATTTACGACCATCATCTGGCGCATAAATTTTAGTAATACCGTGGTCCATTAATTCCTTAATTTCTTCTGGTAGAATTACGCCGCCACCGCCGCCAAATATTTTTATATGTGTAGCTCCACGTTCTTGAAGCAAATCATACATATATTTAAAATACTCGTTATGACCACCTTGGTATGATGTTATAGCAATAGCATTTACATCTTCTTGTATGGCACAATCAACTACTTCTGCAACACTACGGTCATGACCTAAATGTATTACTTCTACGCCTGTAGATTGTATAATACGACGCATTATATTTATTGCCGCATCATGTCCATCAAACAAAGCTGCTGCTGTAACAATTCTAATTTTATGTTTTGGTGTATATGGTTTCTGTTGTTCCATTCGTATTAAATAGCTAATTTTAGACTTGCAATTTACGAAAATTGCAAAAATTTACACTAAAAACATTCAATATTATAAAAATAGCAGAAAGCAAGGCTCTTTATTTGATAATACCCTAAATTAGATAGCTGAAATTTGCTATTTATGAAGCTAACCATACTAATTAATTGCCCAGACCAAGCTGGTATTATAAGCACAGTAACTAATTTTATACATACTAAAGGCGGTAATATTGTGTATATAGACCAATATGTAGATAAAGAAAGTGCTACTTTTTTTATGCGGTTAGAGAGTGAATTTAGTAATGCGCTTACCCTTAATGAGTTTAAAAGTGGTTTTAAAACTTTAGCGCCTACTTACCAAATGAAATGGGAAGTATACAAAGAGGTTACCGTACCTAAAATGGCTATTTTTGTTAGCAAGTATGATCATTGTTTGTATGATTTATTAAGCCGATATAGCTCTGGTGAACTAGCTGTAGACATCCCTTTAATTATTAGCAACCACGATAAAGCCAAAAATATTGCTAACCAGTTTAATATTCCTTTTTACCACATACCAGTAACCAAAGCAACTAAAAAAGAAGCCGAAGAAAAGCAACTTGCTCTTTTGTCAGAATACAATGTAGATTTTATTGTTTTGGCAAGGTATATGCAAATTGTGAGCCAGACTGTAATAGACCAATATCCTAATAAAATAATAAACATACACCACTCTTTTTTACCTGCATTTGCAGGAGCCAAACCATACCACGCAGCCTATAAAAGAGGTGTTAAAATTATTGGTGCAACAAGCCACTATGTAACAGCAGATTTAGACGAAGGACCTATTATAGATCAAGATGTTACCACGGTATCTCATACACACAGCATAACAGATTTAATTGCTAAAGGTAGAGATTTAGAAAAAATTGTACTTGCAAGAGGTGTAAAACTGCATATAGAACGCAAAACAATGGTATTTAATAATAAAACTATTGTTTTTATATAGCTATTACAAACTCCAATACATTTATTACTTTATCTGAGTTATATTCAAACAAAAAAGATTGCTAATGCGCTATGGCAATTAACAATCTCTAAGTATACAGGACTAAATAATTAGCCTTCTATAATTATAATAAATTACATTACTTGTTTTTACTTTACAGTAAAATAAAATCTTCCATCGGTATCTGAATTCTTTATTTTAGTATGAAAGTTTATTTGAACATCCTTTCCATTGGTGGGATTAAATGTAAGTATTTGTTCTCCTAAACCTAGGCCAGCATTGGCTATAAAATAATTTCCAACTTTGTCTAATTTAATTCCCACACGTAATATATAGCTTCCATCATTATAAATAGCTACTCCTAAAAGTTCTGAATCTTCAGGCACTGTATTTACAGCAAGATTTAACTTTCCTATTTCTTCTACTATATTTTCTTGCTTAAATGTTACAGGAGAAAAATTATCATCTTCAGTTAAAAAAACCGAAAAACCATAAAATGTTTCTAAAGCTTTAGTTAAGTCATAAATATCAATTTCTTTGTCTGACTTATCATCGTTTTGCTTGCTTTCTACTTTCATATTAATCCATAGAGTTTCCCCTACTTCATAGGTAACTTTATCATCATCTACATAGACAACTTCTCGATTTTCTAAATTATAAAATTCAGAATCATCAGAATTAGAACAACTGGTAAAAAAAATGGTTATAAGAATTAGACTAAATGCAATTTTTAAAATTTTCATAGCGTTTGTTTTTTACTTTAAAAGTAAGCAAAGACTTACTTTTAAAAAAAGAATTAACTTATGTTTAATATTTTAATACATAAACTTTTAAGCTTATAATTACAACAGCAACTAATATTTTTTGTAAGTTTAATTTAGATTTAGTTAGCAACTATTAAAACTAAATTGTAGTAAACTTTACAAGTTGTTAATTTTTTTAATTAGGTAAGAAATAAGAAGTCCAATTGTAAATGTTGTAATTGTTGTACTTACAATAACGGCTATAATTGCAGGTGTTGTAAATAAGAAATTAGAGTTACCTGTAGAGTTGCCAATAATTAAACAAAAGACAATCCAAATTACTAAATTCACTAACACAGAGTATTTAAATGAAGTTGAAATTAACGAATTGTTGTTTTTTGTATCTGTATAAGCTAGTTTTCCTCCTAACCAAAATGCTATTAAAAACGTTAAAACAAACCCAATTGTTTGAAAACCACTACCTAAAACTATAGACATTGAGCTTAAGCCTTTACCTACATAAATAACAGGTATTAAAATAGTTGCAATTACTGTAAGCAACACAATAGGAGCGCCTAATATATAAGATACAAAAATACTTTTGCCCAACTGCCTATTCATATTCATAAAATTTAACTTTAAATATTTAGTAGTATTTGTATATACCACTGTAAAAACAATACGTATTAAAAGTAATATTTTTTCTACAAAAAAACAAAAAAGATTGCTAATGGGTAATGGCAATTAGCAATCTTTAAGTATAAATTAGGACTAAAATATTAAGTTTTTTTAATTAGTTAAGTCTAAATGTCAAAGGTATACTAAAAGGTACTCTTACAGGTTTTCCTTTTACTTTCCCTGGTGTCATACGAGGAAGTTTTGCAAAAATTCTTCGCCCTTCTAATTCAAATAAAGGGTGTGGGCCTCTGGTTTTTATGTTTTTTACAGATCCGTCTTTATCTATAACAAACATAATGTTTACTCTACCTTCTATTCCCAATTCTTGAGCTTCTTCTGGGTACCTAAAATTTTTAACAATGTGTTTGCCTAATTTTTTTTGAAAACAAGATCTCCAACTACTTTTGGCTAAATCTTCACAACCAGGAAAAACAGGTACATCATCTACTATTTGAAAGCTAAAATTGCCTTCACCTGCTTCTTTTTTCTCTTCTTTTTTTAAATTTTCTTTACTTACCTTAATATCTATAACCTTTAACTTAACATTTTTTCCTGGGTTAAATTTGGCATACAACACATAACCTGTGCTAACAGCTGTATCTTTTAATTTAACCACTTTTAGTGTAGGGAGTTTTTTTAAGACCAAATCTATTTCTTCTTCAATAAATTTAGTTTCTGGTCTATTATAAATCTCCGTAGACTCTAACTCTCCTTTAGCATCTGTAAAAAAGTTAAAATATACTTTTCCATTAAAGTTTTGAGAAATAGAATCTTTGGGCATTTTTAAGTTCTCATTAAAAAGCTCTTGTAAATTGTCTGTAAAACAAGCGTTTTGTGCTCCTGCACCAGGCATTATACATTTGCTAAAGTTGGCATAATCGGTAGCTACTTCAAAAGGTTTGTAAGATGTTATTTCCTGACCATCTACTTGGTAGTCTTGGGCACTTAACACAAATACAAAGCTAAAAATGGTAAAAAAAGTAAGGTAAGTTGTTTTTAATTCAAATTTCATAATGGTTTTATTGTATAGTTTACAATCCAAATATTAAACATTTTTAAGGCTAATATAACCACCAATGTATATTTGTTAGCTATTAAGTAATATTTGATATTAAAAATATCCTTCTTGTTAAGGTTTTATTGGCTATCTTCTAATCAGTTTTAGTTCCACATACCATTAGACTCTGTTAAAATTATTGGTGTGTTATCTGTAATTAATATTGTTTGCTCATGCTGTGTTACGTATCCGCCTTTGTTTCCAACCAAAGTCCAGCCATCTTGTAACTCTACAGCAACGGTAGATTTTGTAGAAATAAAAGTCTCTATTGCAACTGTAGTATTTTTTTTAAATCGTTCTCTATTTGTTCTAACTCTGTAATTCAAAATATTTTCAGGTTCTTCATGCAAACTTCTGCCAACTCCGTGACCTGCTAAATTTTTAATTACCTTAAAACCAGATTTTTTAGCCTCGGACTCTATTAAGTGTCCAATGTCTGCTATTTTTACGCCACCTTTTATGTTGGTAATAGCTTTTTTTAAGATGTTTTTAGAAGCATCTACAAGAGGTTGATGATTATGAATATCCTCACCAAGAACAAAAGAACCTCCATTGTCTGACCAAAATCCATTTAACTCAGCAGAAACATCAATATTTATTAAATCTCCTTCTTTTAGTATTTTATTTTTAGATGGTATACCGTGAGCAGCTTCTTTATTTACACTTATACAAGCATAACCAGGAAAACCATAGGTTTCATAAGGAGCAGACTTAGCTCCATAACTCTTTAATATTTCTCCTCCATATGCATCTAGCTCTTTGGTAGACATACCTATTTTAGCATACGCTTTCATTAATTTTAGTGTAGTACCAACAACTTCACTAACTTTTATCATTCCTAGTAATTCTGATTCTGTTGTTATAGACATATTTATTTTTCTGTGTTTAAAAATTCTTCAAATACTTTTTTTTCTGTGGTATAACCAATGTCCTTTATTTTATTTCCGTTTTTATCTATAATCACAAAGTATGGTTGTGAATTATTCTTAAATTTTTCAGTTTGTAATTCTGAATGTTTTTGCCCAACATATTTTAACAATTTTCCATTTGTTTTAGATTTTATACTTTCATTTTCGGGTAAACTTGTTCTATCGTCAACATAAAGGTTCACAAAATGGAATTCATTTTTTAATTTTTCTGTAATTGTACTGTCGGATAGAACGTAATGTTCTATTTTTCTGGCGTTTATACAAGCATAGCCTGTAAAATATAGCAGTAATGGCTTTTTTAATTCTATGGATTCATTTAAAAGGTCTTTGTAATCTACATTACCAGCGTTTTTGAAAATTCCGTTATATTCTTTTTTGGTTGGTTTTGTTTCTGACTCTTTTGTTTTTTTAGTTTCTTGAAAATCTGCAAAAACTTGTTTATATGTTTTTTCGGGATTAGAATGTTCTTTTAAATAATTATGAAACTCATCTATAATAGTAGATGGGACTTGCAGTTTTTGTAAAAGAATTTTGTCTTCCTGCCAATTATCTATATTCGCAGGTCTTATTGCCAGTTCATTTGAAACCAATATTGTCCTTTTTGTTAATTCATAAGCTTCTGATTCTTTAAATTCTAATACTTTATCATAAATTTTTTGAAAGGTTAATTTGGAATCAGTTTCTTTATTTGATGCTAATTCAACTAAAATTGTTCCTAAAACTGGGCCACTTGAAAAAACTTCGATATCTCCATCGTCAAGACCGCAATTTTTAAGTAGTGAGAAGTCTTCTATAAATCTTTTCAAATTATCTGTGTTGTTTGGAATCAGATTAATTTCTTTTTTTAGAATTTTTTCACAATCTTGGGTAGATTGACAAAATCCATCGAATGATAGAAATAATGTTATTATCAGCAAAGTTTTTCTCATATATGTGGTAACGGTCTAGTGTATGATTTCGTTGCGTGGTTTAGCACGGACTTTTGAAAGTATACAACAAGCAGAAAATTCCGCAGTAATTTTAAGGATAAGCCTGCAAAAGCAATTGTTCATAGCCATTGTTGTACGTAGTTTTATTTTTCAGATTTCTGTTTTTTTTAAAATCTATGCCAAAAATATAGTCCAAATAATCAATAGAATTAAGACAGCCAATGCAATTATAATTCTTTCTTTTTTTCTTTCTGATTTCGCTTTCTTTCTAATTTCAGTTTTTATTCGAGCAAGTTCCTCTACGGAAACTTTTTTAAAATTCAGTTTTTCAGATTTGCCAGTTGAAAAATTCAAATCTCTATTATTAGATTTAAATTTTGATTTATTAGATGTTTTCATAGAACGATTTTGTTTCATTCTATTATTCATATCCGCAACGTGTCCAGCTCCTCCGCTCATTTAATTAATTCTTTATTTTCTACTTTAGTTCGGTTTTCTCAAATTACGTACAACAGACTTATATATGAAACGTAGCGTGTAAAAAGACACTAACTTTTCGGATTAACACAGAGCCGAATTTTTATATTTTGTTTTAATTTTTTCTGCTCTAAAGCCAAAATAGACCATTTCGCTGTCGCGTAATATTCTATTTGAAGGACTTAGTAAAAATACACAGACCTCTCGGTTTAGCCCTAAAGTCCGCATTACGTTTAGGTTCTGTTAGCAAAATGTGGCGACACACACGAGTAAGAACGAACTATTGCGTTTGATGTTTTTTCCGACCGAGTGAAGTCCATCTGCGCAACAGTTGCGTCTGAGTAAAGTACGTTCTTGTTAAAAGTCCATCTTATTTTTGGTTGCTTTAGTCTATTCAGACTTTTCACTCGTTTTCAATCTTTTCTTTAAATAGTCAATATTAAAGAGGCTCCATAAAAAAATGACTAGGAAAATAATCATTATTTTATTGAAAGAAATTTTATCATTTAAAAAATATTCGACTACCAAAATTACAATCGGTATAGCAACGGTAGAAATAACAAGTCCGCCGTAGACTGCTAAAGCTTGTTTTAAACCCTTATCTGAGAAATTTTCATATATACTATCTAACATATTATTTTTTTAAAAGCCATTTTTGCTAACTGTTTCGTATAAGAATAGTTGCGTTTGGTTAAGCACTAAACTACGCAATTTTTTATACATTGTTGGCAATAGTTAATTTAAGACGTCAAGGTGTTTCAAGTTAATTTTATCAATTTCATCAATCTTTTTAACTAGTGCGTGTAAATTTTTCTCTGCTAAATCAATTCTATTGTGATTCGATAGGTTTCTGATTATTATATGAATTAATTTATAACAAAAAGCTAACTTTTCCAGTAGTTCATTTAATTCAATTAAGTCTTTTGTTGATATTATTTTAGACCTTTTTTTATAACCTCTCTTAGTGGATTTACTATGTCGCAATGAAAATGTGTCATCGCTCAATTCAGCCTTAAAATCTTTCCAACCAAGTCTGTAAGTTCCGTGAGCGATTGAATTCCGAATTGATGTTAATTCAGAAACTTTATTAGATAACTTATTGTTAGTCTTTGATAATTCTGGAAAAGAAGAAAAATTATCGAATATTAACGAGTCAAATTTTGTCCTTAATTGTTCAGCACCCAAATCAGTCATTAGGGTTTCGATATTTTTTAATTCAAGTTCCGTTATTTGCTTTTTGAAAATAATGTTTGGTAGAATAAACCTTATCCAGTCATTTAGACTTTCAAAACGTATTATAAAGTCACCGATTAAAGCTTTTTGTTTTTCTGAACCTTTCTCTGTGAATTCTTCTTTCATATAATTATTGCCAACGGTCTTGTATATGGATCATAGCTTGCAAATTAGCTGTTTCCATTCGGTTGAGCACAAGCCATATTTTTAATTTTTACTATTTATCTTTTTTATTGGAAATCGTCAAATTTAAAAATTTGGCGACTTCGCAAATATGCCTTAACTTCGATTAAGCAACTACCAAGTTATGAGCTATATATGTTGTTGCCACACGTTTTTATTCGTTATGTATTTTATTCCGATTTCTGTAAATGAATATACTTATAACAGCTCCTACACCAAATCCCAAAAGTAAAAACAAGTTGTATTTAACATTTTGAATATTATAAGATATATCCATTTCATTTCCCGAATTGTAATTGGCCATTTTTTTTAATTCAGCACCAACTAAATAAATTCTGAGTTGCCAGAATAATATTCCGCTTAGTAATATTATTCCACAAGTTATTAAACCTTGATTTAAGAACTTTATTTTTGTGAGTTTTTCAACGCATAAATACAAAAGCGGTAGAATTCCAATAACCAACGCAAAAGATATCTGTGAGATAAATTGGTAGCTCATCTTCGTAGTTATCATTTTTATATTATACTCAGTCGTCAGAGCTATTGAAAATTCGAAGAAAGACTTATGCAATAAAAACCCTATTATAATTAAGAGAATAACTAAAGCTAAGTAAGTAAATGTTTTTCGCATTGTTGGTTTTAAATGTGTGGCAACTATATATAAACGCACATTTATATTCTTAGCGTTTAATTTTCTTACAATATAAAAACATTTTTTGTGGTACAATTACGGATATGTGTAATTGTATTAAAATAATTTATAAATGGTAGTAATTGGCTGGTATTTTGTATTTTTTTATCTTAGCTATTATACGCACTTTATGTTATTAACTTAAGCATAAAACATTATGAAAAACACCAAAGAAAAAGTAAAATGGTATAATTATATTTTTGTTCCTGGTGGCATAATTTTTACCTTACTAATTGCCAAAATTATATACTGGCTGTTTACGCACATTTAAAATGTATACCAATGAGCAAAAAAAATATTTTTAGAGCATTACTGCTTGTCTCCACGGTAGTATCTTTATTTTATGTGCCTTGGCCTATAGTAACCGCTTGGCTTAAACCTGTACCAAATACCATACAGGAGCAACTAAACCAGACTATTAATTATGGTTTTGATGGCGTTATACTATACGTAGATGTTGCGGGTAAACCACCTGCTTTTTATGCTGAGGGTTGGCATAATACAGAACAAAAAATTGCTGCTAAGCCAAATGCTTTATTTAAAATTGCTAGCATAGATAAATTGTACACTGCTGTTGCTATTACCAAACTTGTTGGCATAAATAAGCTAGACTTAAATAAAAGCTTAGCATATTATTTTCCTGAGCTTAATGGTAAAATTGAGTATGCAGATAAAATTACTGTAAAAATGATGGTACAACACCGCAGTGGTATTCCTAATTATACCAATACTCCTAATTTTTGGAACAACCCTACACAAAATGCTAAAGAAGCTCTTGAGTTAATAAAAGGTTTACCTGCTAGTTTTAAACCCAATACAGAATATGAGTACAGCAACACCAATTATTTGCTACTTTCTATGCTTATTGAAAAAGCAGCAGGCAAAAGTAAGTTTGACTATATAACGGAGGTTATTTTAGATCCGTTAGGTGTTACAAACACGTATAACTCTATTAAAGATATTAATTTAGATAACTTAATGAGTGGGTATTACATAGGTATAAATAATGATATAAAAACTACCAATTATGGTTCTATGATTGCTACTGCAGAAGATGTTGGTATATTTTTACGTGCTTTAAATAACGGAACCTTATTTAGTGGTACTGAAAATAAAATCTATGCTTCAATCTACAAATACAACCATACTGGTCTTATACCTGGTTACCAAAGTATTGCAGAGTACCATAAAAATATAGACGCTGTTGTTGTGCAGTTTACAAATACAACAGATTTTAGTGGTTACAATTGGAACTTATCTGAAATATCATACAACAGAATTATAAAAATTATTGAAAAAAATAACAGTAAGTAACTTTTAAGTTTGATAAAGAACTAGAGTCCATAATTACTAATTAAAAAGGTCTTATAATTAATTTTCTAAACAAGAGAATATGTTATTTTATCTTTGCAAAAAATAGTAGTTACCGCATGCAAATTTTAAAAACGCATTACCACCCAGACGTTAAAACACTAGAAAACAAATCTGTTTTTACTAGACTTGCTACCAGAAGTATTGCCATTAAAGGTGCTAATATTTTACTACTTTACACAGAAAGGTATGAGGATTATAGCTTACCTGGTGGTGGTTTAGATAAGGATGAGGACTACGTAAATGGTATGATACGTGAACTTGTTGAAGAAACTGGATCCAAAGACATTACAGATATTAAACCTTTTGGTGCTTATGAAGAATACAGGCCTTGGCACAAACCAGATTATGATATTCAGCATATGATATCATATTGTTATACTTGTACTGTTAACCAAGAGTTGGGTGCTTCCAAAATGGAATCTTACGAAATAAAAAATGGTATGTCTGCAAAATGGGTTAACATTTTTGATGCTATTAAACACAATGAAAAAACTATGGCTACTAGCGCTAAAAAAGGAATGTCTATAGAACGAGAAACATTTTTACTAAAACGTATTGCTGCGCAACTTATTTAATTTGTATACTTACTCTTTAAGCTCTTGATAGTCTTTTAAACCCCACTGGTCTAAACTTCTTAAAATTTGTTCTAAAGATTTCCCTCTCTTTGTTAATCCGTATTCTACTTTTGGTGGTACTACTGGGTATATTTTTCTAAAAACCAGTTTGTCTTTTTCTAACTCCCTTACTGTTTGTGTAAACATTTTGTTAGAGATTCCAGAAATTTTCTTTTGTAGTACTCCAGATCGTAAATCTTCATCTAACAAATGAAAAAGGATTAATGGCTTCCACTTTGTTCCTATTAAATTCATAGTATAATTTAACGGACAGCTAATATCTTTGCTCAAAATTTAAATTTATTGTGTTGTAAATCAGCAATTTACTCTTTTAGAAACCTATAGTACTTTTTGGTAAGTTATTGCCAATAAGACAAATATAATTTAATTTTGTGGTCTAAATTAGATCTTATGAAAAATAATAAAGATTATCCTAAATCATTTTCGCATATAGGAATAACTGTTCCAGATATAAATAAAGCTGTAGATTTTTACTCTAAAGTTATGGGTTGGTATGTAATTATGCCGCCATCAAAAGTAAAAAAAGAAGCAGAAACAGCTATTGGTCAAATGTGTATAGATGTTTTTGGTGAGGACTGGACAGAGTTTGATATTGCACATTTATCTACATCTGACGGAATTGGTGTAGAATTGTTTTCATTTCCTCACGGAGTTAAAGAAGCTCCAGAATTTAGTCCTTTTAATACTGGTTTATTTCACTTTTGTATTCAAGATCCAAATATTGAAGAACTAATTGCTAAAATTGTAGCAAACGGTGGTAAACAAAGAATGCCAATTAGGGAATATTATCCAGAAGACAAACCTTTTAAAATGTGTTATGTAGAAGACCCTTTTGGAATTGTTTTTGAAATATATACCCATAGCTATGAGTTAACATACTCCTCTGGAGCGTATGCCAAATAAAAATTTATTACTTTACTAAAAAAAAAGCAAAGATCTAATTCAGTTTTTTGCTTTTTTTATTCAATACAACCAATAAGGCTATCCTTTTTACTAATTTAGTTTGCTATAAAATTATTTAATATGAGCTTTTTAAATTTCCTTTTCGGAAAAAAAAGAATATTTAAACATCCTGTACTTGGTGATTTTACTAGTGATAGAACAAAAGGAAATGACAAGTCTAAAACTTATACGTGGTATGGCTATGTTAACTTAGAAACTGGTAATGTTAGTGATTACGTGTCTTCTATTTTTGTAAATGGAAATGAGAATAGTCCTTATAGCAATCAGTTACATTTTATAACTGAACTGGTGCAGAACTGGACAAACAAGTACTTGCTAGAAATAGAACAAAAAATAAATCAGGAAAGTTTTTCAAAAAAAGTGGCATTACGCAACTGGAAAAAGGAATTTTATCTTTCTGCTGTATACGCAAATAATGTTAAAACTTTAGATTTTGAATTAACCTTAGAGTCTAAAACAAACCCAGAGTACCCTACAATAGGTATAGCAGTAAAAAATGGTATTATTTATAAAGCTGAGTTATACCAATAAAACAATATACTATGTAAAGCACATTTACTGTATTTTAAATATCCAAAAAAGTTTCTTTGGGGTTTGGTCCAAATTATAACCTTATATAAAACTAGTCTTTTATATTTGTAAAATAATTTGTAGTTACTACCAGTAATTTTAAATTATATCTTTAACTAAAATTAAATTAATGGAATTAAAAAGGTTGTCTTATAAGCATAAGAATAGTAAAATTAAATATTACGGAAAAAACTATTTAAGACAGCTTATACCTGTAAGTTTTTATCAGAAAAAGTTACAAAAAAAACTGAATAGCATTAATAGCTTAAGTAAAGATGAAATTGAAGAAATTAATACTAGAGTAAACTATTACAATAAGTTAGAAACTCCTTTTAATTTATCTGAAGAAGCAAAAAGATTTGATGAGTTAGAGCTAAAAAAAGGTTCTAAAGAATATTTTTTTGATGTGTATGAATATGGGAGGTATTTTAAGCAGTCTTTAAAAGCCCATTTTTTATTTGGTGATATTACAAAGGTATACAAAGAACCTGCATTTGTTAAAAGTAGACCCGTTGGTAATAATAATCAAAACTCTATTTTATTAAAATGGAATAAGGTTAGACACTTTATGTTTGTTAAAAAAGATAAAGTACCTTTTGCTAAAAAGAAAAATATTTTGGTTAGTCGCGGTCAAATTTTTAAATCACAACCCCATAGAATTAAATTTTTAGAAATGTATTTTAATCATCCTATGTGTGATATTGGTATGGTAAATACTCATAAAATTATAGAGAAATGGAAAGTGAATAGAATGACTATTTCTGAAAAACTTCATTACAAATTTGTTTTGTGTTTAGAAGGTAATGACGTTGCTAGCAATTTAAAATGGGTAATGTCTTCTGGCTCATTAGCTGTTATGCCTAAAGCCAAATTTGAGACTTGGTTTATGGAAGGTACTCTTATACCAGATTACCATTATGTTGCTATAAAAGAAGATTTTTCTGATTTAGAAGAAAAACTGCAATTTTATATAGATAACCCAAATAAGGCACAAGAAATTGTAAAAAATGCCAATGCTTACGTGCAGAAATTTAAAAACAAACAGAGAGAAGATTTAATATCTCTTCTTGTTATGAATAAATATTTTGAAAAAACCAATCAGTACTAAAGCAGTTGCTAAAAGATGAAAAATTATAAGGCATTTGAAACAGATAGGTTGTACATTAAACCTACTACAGAAGAAGATGCCGAATTTATTTTTCAACTTTTAAATTCTCCTAAATGGTTAAAATACATTGGTAACCGAAACGTAAACAATATTTCTGATGCTAAAACGTATATAAAAGAGAAAATACTACCTCAGCTTTACCAATTGGGCTTCTCTAACTATACCGTTATTAGAAAAGAAGACAATGTTAAAATTGGCTCTTGTGGTTTGTATAACAGAGACGGTTTAGAGGGTATAGATATAGGTTTTGCTTTTTTAGCAGAATATGAAAAAAAAGGGTATGCTTTTGAAGCTACCAATGCTCTAAAACATACTGCTTTTTCTACATTTAATTTAAAAGAAATTAGTGCTATTACCACTAAAAATAATATCAATTCTCAAAATTTACTGGTAAAATTAGGTTTTAAATTAACAGGAACCACAACCTTACCTAATGATGATGAAGTGCTGTTACTTTTTAAAATAAGTAACAATTAAGCGTTTAAAAAGCCTCTAAACTTAATAAATTAGATAAATTACATTGTTTCTATAAATATATAGTGCTAATTTCGCCGGCTAATTCTATACTAATACAGCAGATTACTAAGGTAATTTTAAAGCATAAATTAGTATTATTAATTATTACAAAAACCACAAGTTATGCGTTTAGGTTTTATACTATTGTTACTTTTATGTTCATTTACTGGTTCTGCTCAGCAACTAAACAAACCTACAGATAGTACCACTATCTGGAAAACTTTTAAGTATGATGCCAACTCATCATGGCGTGGCATAAAACACTCTGTAACTAGACCATTACATTGGAAAGGAAAGGACTTTGCTAAGTTTGGGAGCCTATTTGTTGGTACTGCTATAATTGCAACTGCAGACAGGCAAACTAGTGACTTTTTTATAAACCAAGAACAACACTTGCCACACGCTGTAAAAGAATTTGGTTTTTACTTTGCTAAACCACAATACTACTTTGCATTAAATGCAGGTGTTTACGGAGTAGGCCTATTTACAAAAAACGAACAAATACGAAAAACAGGTGTTTTAATTATTTCTTCATCTATTACTGCTGGGTATTTACAAATTATGGCGCGTTCTGCCTTTGGGCGCGCAAGACCATATTCTGGTAAGGACCCTTATACTTTTAAACCTTTTGAAGGAACAGAAGAATACTTTTCTTTTCCGTCTGGACATACAGTTTTGGGTATGACGGTAGCACATTCTATTGCAAAACAGGTAAACAATACTTGGGCAAAAGTTGGCATTTATACTGTGGGTAGTGTGCCAGCAATTTCTAGAATGGTAAACGGATCTCATTGGTTAAGTGATGTTGCCTTTGGTGCTGCATTTAGCATTTTTGTTGTAGATGGTATTGATAAATTTTTGTTTAAAGAAAAGCTGTACGACTACCCTATTAAACCAAAATTAGTTACTTGGAATTTAAAATTTTCTGGTAGTCAAATTGGTATTGTTGGTACTTTTTAAAAATATTACTTTTTTCTTATTAACCTGTATTACGGATATTAAATTTAGCTGTAAACAGCTGTCTTGTATAGTAAGGTTACTATTGTAAAGCCTATATATGATGGTTAGTAAGCAGAATTATGCAACTGTTTATTTAGTAAATGTGTTAAATAATCTTAAATAGTTTTCTATATCAAAGCAACTGCTTAGCTTTGCATTGTAGTTACATTAATAATGGCACGTAAAAAACAATATAACGAAGAAGAAGTAATAAAAAAAGCTATGGGCCTTTTTTGGCGTAATGGCTATGAGTCTACTACTGTTCGTATGTTAGAAAAAGAAATGGGTATAAACCAATTCTCTATCTACTCTAGTTTTAAAAACAAACAAGGTGTTTTTTTAGAAAGCGTTAAATACTACAAAAAACAAATTAATACTATTAAAAATAAACTTAAAGCATCTAACAACGGCATTGTTGGCATTAAGCAATATTTTTATGATTTTATTGAGTTTTCAAGCGAAGGAAAACTACGCAAAGGATGCCTTGTAACCAATACAGTAAATGAGGTTAAAGAAGAGGAAGAACCTGAGGTAATAATAGAGCTTAAAAAGTTTGCCAATGAAATTAGAGATTTATTTGTAAGCAATTTAAAACAAGACGACAAAAAGAGTAACACCTTAGTACAACAACAAGCAGATTATTTAATGAATGCAATTTTAGGCTTGTCTATAGCATCTAAAGTGTTTACTAAAGAGCAATTAAATAATATAATAGAAGTTACATTTACAAACCTGTAACATTTTTTTTACAATATAACTAAGCAACTGCTTAGTTATAAATTCAAACAAAAATTAATAACATAAAAATTAAAATTATGACAACTTTAAAAGTACACAACATTGAGTCTGCACCAGAAGCTGCAAAACCATTACTAGAAAAATCTAAAAAAGCGTATGGTATGATACCTGGTTTACACGGGGTATTAGCTAGTTCTCCACAAATTTTAGAAGCTTACCAAACATTGCATGAGTTATTTACTCAGACTTCTTTTAACGAAGCTGAGCTAACTGTTGTATGGCAAGCAATTAATGTAGAACACGCTTGTCATTACTGTGTTCCTGCACATACAGGTATTGCTAAAATGATGAAGGTTGATGATGCAATTATTGATGCCTTACGTGATGAAACTCCGTTAGAAGATGCAAAATTAGAAGCTTTGCGTACAATGACTTTAGCTATTGTTAAAAATCGTGGTAATGTTTCTAAAGAAGAGTTAGATGCTTTTTATGCTGCTGGTTATGGAGAACAGCACGTTTTAGAAATAATTTTAGGTTTATCTCAAAAAGTAATTAGTAATTACACAAACCACATTGCTAATACACCTGTAGATGAAGCTTTCCAAAAATTTTCTTGGTCTAAAAAATAAAAAATTGTCGCAATATGTTGTTTTTTTTAGAATGAAGAAGATAGCGACATTTAACCTTCCGTTTCCCCTGCGGAAGGTTATTTTTTATCAATAATAAAACTTAAAGAAAACACAAATAAGTATGCACACATATTTACAATTTGTAATTTTATGTGTGACACTGTTTTGGTGTTTAAAATAAATAAAAAGTTATGATAAAAGTATCTGTAATGTATCCAAATGGCAAAGACGTAGAGTTTAATGCCAACTATTACAAAACAAAGCATTTACCAATGGTTGTAAATGCGCTAGGAGATGCACTAAAAGGGCTAGAATTAGACCTAGGTATAGCAAGTAGAGTTCCTGGAGAACCAGCACCTTATGTGGCAATTGCTCACTTAAAATTTAATGATATTGAATCTTTTCAGGCTTCTTTTGCACCACACGCCAAAACATTTGCTGCAGACGTAGTAAATTATAGTAACGTACAAGGAGAGTTGCAAATTAGTGAACTAATTACATTTTAAATTATGAGTAATAAAATAAAGATTGATGTTGTTTCTGATGTTGTTTGCCCTTGGTGT
Organism: Cellulophaga lytica DSM 7489; assembly: GCF_000190595.1. Lineage (NCBI taxonomy): Bacteria > Pseudomonadati > Bacteroidota > Flavobacteriia > Flavobacteriales > Flavobacteriaceae > Cellulophaga > Cellulophaga lytica. The sequence continues at coordinate 391,528 of NC_015167.1, forward strand.
GCCATTGGATACAAACGCTTAGAACAGGCTATTACAGAAATGGGTATTCAAGATAAGATAGAACTAGAATGGCAACCTTTTCAATTAAATCCTAATATGCCTACTAATGGTCAGGATTTAGAAGAGCATATTACAGAAAAATATGGCTCTACTCCAGAACAGCAACAAGAGTCACAAGAACGTATGACAGATTTTGGAGCTGAACTTGGGTTTAAATTTGATTATTTTAAGGGAATGCGTATGGCAAATACTTTTGATGCACACGTATTGTTAGAATATGCTAAAGAAAACGGAAAGCAAACACAATTAAAAATGCGCTTAATGAATGCCTTTTTTGGCGAACGCAAAGATGTTTCTAACAGAGACATTCTTAAACAAGAGCTAGAGACTGTTGGCCTAAATACCAGTGAAGCTTTTGCTTTATTAGACAGCCAAGACAAAAGAACTAAGGTTAAGTCTGATGAAGATTATTGGAAAAGTCTAGGTGTAAACTCTGTACCTACCGTAGTTTTTAACCGTAAAAGTGCATTAACAGGTGCGCAACCTGTAGCTGTTTATAAACAAGTATTAACTGAGTTATTAGAATCTTAAGCAATGAAAAAACTAAGCTACATAATTGTAATTTGTATTTTATTTATATCCTGTAAAGAAAAAAAATCTAATACCACCAATGATAGTTTATTAAACACAACCAACACTACTGCTAATACACCTATTAAAGTTGCCTCTTTTAAAGGACAACAAGTTACTGGTGTTACGGTAAGTAACAAGGGGCGTATTTTTGTAAACTTTCCTAGATGGAGAAAAGGTGTTACTAATTCTGTAGTGGAAATTAGTGGAAACAACCACTCCCCTTTTCCAAACAAAGAATGGAATTCTTGGAAAATTGGAGATCCTGTTTCTCCTAACAAATTTGTAGGCGTACAATCTGTTGTTGCTTCTAATGATTTTTTATACGTTTTAGATACTAGAAGTCCACTTTTTCAAGAGGTTTTAGATGCGCCAAGAGTATTTGTGTTTAATATAAAAACCAAAAACTTAGAACACGCTTATATTTTAAATAATGTCACTTATCACCCTAACTCCTATATTAATGATTTAAGAGTAGATCACAAAAAAAATAAAATATACTTTACAGACTCTGGCAATTCGGGCTTGGTAATTTTAGATTTAAAAACAGAAAAGTTTACCAGAGTTTTAGACAATCATTCTTCTACAAAAGCAGAAGTAGATTTTTTGACCTTTAACTCTAAAAAATGGACAAATACTGTACATTCTGATGGTATTGCATTAGACACAAAAAATGATAAGTTATACTACCACGCACTTACTGGTTATAGTTTGTATAGCATACCAACTGCTGCTTTAACGTTAAAAGATAGTATTGCTTTAGAAAAAGAAGTCACTTTTGAAGCTAAAACTAGTGCTCCAGACGGAATGATTTTTGACAATAAAGGCTACCTGTACTATGCAGATTTAGAAAATGATAAAATTATGTACCGTAAACCAGATGGCAGCACATATATTTTACTAGAAGGATACGCTGTAAAATGGGCAGATACATTTAGTATTTACAACAACTATTTATACTATACCAACTCTAGAATTAATGAAGTTAGTGCAGATATATCTGCAATGAATTTTACAGTTTATAAAATTAAACTACCTAAATAAAAAAATATGAAATATACCTTAGCTTTTGATGTATATGGTACACTAATAAATACCTCTTCTGTACTTGTATCTTTAGAAAAACTATTAGGGAAAGATACCGCTAAACCATTTATGGATACTTGGCGAGATAAGCAATTAGAGTATTCATTTAGAAGAGGTTTAATGGATAAGTACACAGATTTTTCAATATGCACAGACAATGCCTTAAATTTTGCTTGCAAAAAGTTTAATGTTACTTTAAGCTGTGAACAAAAAGAGGCTCTTTTAAATGAATATACTGTGCTACCTGCCTTTGATGATGTTAAAGATGCATTGGAAGATTTAAAAACTGCAGGACACAGGTTATTTGCTTTTTCTAACGGCAGTAAAGAAGCCGTTACTAAACTGCTTAAAACAGCTAGTATTTTTAATTATTTTGAAGACGTAATTAGTGTTGAAAATGTAAAAATGTTTAAACCTAGTCCTATTGTATATGACTATTTTTTAGAAAGTACTAATGCTAAAAAAGAAGAAAGCTGGTTAATATCTAGTAATAATTTTGATGTTATTGGTTCTAAAATGTTTGGTATGCACTCTGCTTGGGTACAACGTACACCAGATGCTATTATGGATCCTTGGGGAATAGAACCTACTACTACAATACACAACTTAACAGAATTAGTTAAAAATTTATAGTTTTTTTAGAACAAACTCATTAAATTTTACTGTTATTTTACACCCTTATTTTTTTGGCTATGATAAATAAAACAATTGGTATAGTAGGTGGTGTTGGTAGTTATGCAGGCATAGACTTAATTAAAAAGGTTTATGACCTTACAGAGGCAAAATCAGACCAAGAACATTTACCTGTTTCTATGTTATCTGTACCTCATAAAATAATAGATCGTACTAAATATTTATTAGGAGAAACAGATGTTAATCCTGGTATAGCCATATCAGAAATTATAGCAACATTAATAGCTAGTGGTTCTAATATTATAGCAATTCCTTGTAACACTGCTCATGCTAAACCAATTTTTAATTTAATAGAAAAAAGCATACCAGAGTCTTGCATACTTGTTAACCTTATTGAAGAAGTTGGCTTATATATAGCTACAAAACACCCAGAAATTACAAGGGTTGGAGTTTTAGGTACAACAGGTACTATTTTGGCAAAAGTATATCCAGATGTTTTGGCCAAGTATAATATAGAAGTTATTCAACCTTCAGAAGATATTCAAAATTTGTTTGTTCATCCTTCTATATATGATGCCAACTATGGTATTAAAGCTTTTTCTAACCCTGTTAATCAAAAAGCAAAAGAAAACCTTAGTATGGCAGCAACATACTTGTCTAGAAAAGGTGCGCAGGCTGTAATTTTAGGATGCACAGAAATTCCGCTTGCCATACAGTCTGAAAAAATAGAAGATAGTTTAATTATAGATGCTACAACAGTTTTAGCTAGTGCATTAATTAGGGAGTCTAAAAAAACTGAAGCTTCAAAAACAGCTATATATTAAGTGTTTAAAACCTAATAATTAATTGCATTTTAATTAACATTAAGGGCAAAATAGCTAAAAAACAATTAGCCTATCTTTGCCAACAATGCAAAAAAAAATTACTACATATTTAAAAACTATAGAGCTCTTTTTAAAAGGGTCTAGCTTTTATAGAGGTATTGTACTTACAATATCTGTTGTTATACCTTTAGCTTTTTTTTATTTAATAGGACAAATAGAGTATGCTCCTTCTATAGTTTTAGGTGCTTTTTTAAATGCACCAAGTGATGTTCCTGGTAGCCTAAAACGAAAAATAAATGGTATTTTAATTGGTATTGCATTAACCTTAATTGTAACTACTGTAATCCTTTTTACCAAACCAGTTTTTACCTTATTACTTATAGCCATTGCTATTTTAAGCTTTTTAATAGCTTTAATTTCTGCCTATGGGTTTAGAGCCTCTTTGGTTTCTTTCTCTGGCTTATTAGCTATTGTACTTGGCTTGGCTGTTAAAAAAACAGAGATTACAGAAATTTGGCAACATATAGGTTTACTAGGTGTTGGTGGCTTATGGTATTTGGTTGTTTCATTAGTCTCTGGATGGATTTCTCCTAAAAAAGATGTAGACCAACTATTGTCTGACACCTCTGCGCTTACTGGAAAGTATTTAAAAATTAGAGCTAAAATTTTAACCAAACCTGCTAAAAGAGATAAGTTTTCTACCAAAGCCTTGGTTATACAAACGCAAATAAGCGATAAACACGAAACACTAAGGGAATTACTATTAAAGGATCGTAAGCGTTCTGGTAGGTCTTTATCTAATGAAAAAAGACTACTTATTTTTATTTCTCTGGTAGATATTTTTGAGCTCGCTTTAGCCAATAATTTAGATTATTCTAAAATAGATTCTCTTTTTGAGCTACAAAAACACCATCTAAAATCGTTTAAAAAAATGAATAAAGTAATGGGTAACCACCTTATTGCTTTATCAGAATTATTACTTAAAAAAGGAGAATTACCAGATATTTCTTTACTCAATAAAACACTTAAAGAATGTAACAAATCTATTAATGCTTATATAGAAGAAGTAAAACTACCAAAAGCAAGAGATGGTGCTATTACATTGCGCAACTTGCATGATTACCAAAAACAACTTTTAGCCGAAATTAAAGCTATTAGACGTGTTTTAAATAATTCAGAAAATGTATCAAAAGTTTTACTAAAAACACAAGAATCTAAACAGTTTTTAACGCTACAGGAATATAAGTTTAATATTCTTTTACAACACTTTAGCTTAAAATCGCCTATGCTTAGGCACGCACTAAGGTTATCATTAGCTATTATTTTTGGGTTTGTAATTGGTAGTATTTTAGATATTAAAAATGCCTATTGGATTGTGCTTACCATAATAGTAATTATGAGACCTAATTATGGTTTAACCAAAGAGCGCTCTAAAAACCGTATTATAGGTACTATTATTGGCGCCGTAATTGCAACTATAATAGTACTTATTACACAAAACACTATTGTTTATATGGTTTTGGCTGTACTATCTTTAACCTTTGCTTTTTCATTAATACAGCAAAGTTACAAAGCTGGCGCTGCTTTTATTACTCTTAATATTGTTTTTGTATATGCATTATTAGATCCTAATGCTTTTTCTGTAATTCAGTATAGGGTAATAGATACCGTTATTGGTGCAGGTATAGCAGTATTTGCTAACTATATTATTTTTCCTAGTTGGGAGTATAAAAATTTAGATACTGTTATATTAAAAGTTATCCTTAGTAATAGAGATTATTTGGAAGCCACTAAAAAACTCTATCATGATAAAGAACACAATTCTTTAGAATATAAAGTTTATAGAAAAGAAGCCTTTTTAGCAATGAGCAATTTAAATGCGGCTTTTCAACGATTAACTCAAGACCCAAAATCTAAACAAAAACAATCTGTTTTAATTTATGATATTGTTACCTTAAACCACACAATGTTATCTGCAATAGCATCTATAGGCAGCTATATTTTAAACCATAAAACTACTCCTGCATCTAAAGAGTTTGATATTATTGTGTTTAGCATTAATAACTCTTTAAAAAACTCTGCATTAACTTTAGAGCAGGTGAATTTTACTGCAGATGAAGAAGAACATCATGTAAACAAAGCGCAACAAAAACTATTAAAAGATTTTGACGCTTTAGCATTGGCCAGAGATAAAGATATTGAGGCAGGTAAAACAGAAATTGATGAAGATACTTTGCTAAATTTACAAGAATCTCACCTAATATCTAACCAATTAGTGTGGCTTAAAACCTTATCAGAAAATCTAAGCAAGGTAACAGCTAAATATACAGACGTTTTTAAATAGTGATTTTAATTTGCTATTTTTAAATAAATTACAATCACAAAACATTGATATATGAAAAAAATTGTTTTCAGTATATGCTGCGTTATACTATTCTCTAATGCTATTTTGGCGCAAGAAAATAATGAGTTAAAAAAATTGCTTTGGGAGAACGTAGAAAGCTGTTTTTCAAATTTTAATGACTTAGATGAAAAAGATAAAAATAATTTAGAAATTATAGAGGATACCAAAAATAGATATCTAGAAGTTTGCGGTACATACCCTACTTGTGGTTGTTATTGTAGTGCAAAAGTTGCTGCTTACAAAGATGATAAAAACAACTATACTTTACTACAAACTAATGAAAATGATTGCAGTTGGACCAAAAATGTAAAAATAAACCAGGAGTTAAATGAAGTATTACCAAAAGGTTTTGGCTTTAATTCTTTTTCATCAACACAAATAATTCCTTTTTTAAAAAACCCTGCTTTTTACCTTAATTTTACTATTCCTATTAAGGGCACAGATACTAAAGTAACTCCAGAGCTTATTCCTTTTGGGTTAAACGCCAAACAAAAAAGCGCTTGGGTATATAGCTACAGCCAAAACAAAGCAGAACCAAAATCTATATCTGACATAAAAAAAATTGTAACTGGTATTGAAAATAATGAAACTATAACTTATTTAATTTCTGGAGCTATAGATAGTATTTCTCCAAAGGATTTAAAGGTTATTAAAACTAGCATTACTAATAAAGTTTTTAGTAGTACTAAGGAGTTGTCTGCTATTTTTACCGAGCTAAAAAATATTTACAACACTTATTTAACTATAGAACATAGCTACATAATTTTAGGATGGAACAAAGAAAAGGGTTCCTTTTTTATAAAAGAAAAAGGCGATAAACCAAAAGCTATTAATTTTAAAAATTTTCTACTTCACGCAAATTATTGGGAACCTATTTGTTAAATTATAAGTTAATATGATTTTTACGTTTTTATATATCTAGAATTATAGATATATTTGAAGTATGAATATTAAATTAGCAACAGAAATAGGAAAATGTTTATCTAACCAAACCAGAGTTCAAATTATGGAGTGGTTAAAAAAACCTGAAGCTAATTTTCCACCACACGAAACTTTAAAACATTTTAATGATGGAGTTTGTGTTACATATATTCAAGAAAAATCTGGACTTTCTCAATCTACCATTTCTACCTATTTAACTAATATGGAAAAATGCGGATTGCTTGTGGTTACCAAACACGGAAAATGGTCTTATTTTAAACGAAACGAAAAAATTATTAAAGAGTATACTAGTTTTATAAGTTAGTATTTTTTTTACTTTATATATAGACATATTTAGATGTAACAATATGAAAACACTTATTGATATTTTGGGTTGGTCTGGATCTGCTTTTATTATAATAGCATATGGCTTTACACTTATTGAAAACAAAAAGTTTTTAAATTACGGTAAATACCTTAACCTAATTGGCGGACTATTTATTGCCATAAATTGCTATTATTACAATGCTATTCCGCCTTTTGTAACCAATTTATTGTGGAGTATAATTGCCACATTAACCATTTATAAAAACCGAAATAGAAGAAAAACCATTTAAAACTTATACGTTTAACTATAAAATATATTGATATGAAAATTTTAATTATTGGTGGTAATGGTACCATAGGAAAAAAAGTAACAGCCCACTTTAAAAATGAAGCTGAAGTACTTGTTGCAGGAAGAACAAGTGGAGATCTAACAGTAGACATAGCAGATAGCACATCTATAAAAAAAATGTTTGCTAAAACTGGTAAACTCAATGCAATTATATCTATTGCCGGCGAAGCCAAATGGGACACTTTTAATAATTTAACTGAAGAAGACTACCATATAGGCCTAAATAGTAAATTAATGGGACAAGTAAACCTGGTACGTATTGGCAAGGATTATTTAACCACAAATGGATCTATAACTTTAACTACTGGTATTTTAGCAGATGATCCTGTAGCTAAAACTACTAGTGCTGCAATGGTTAATGGGGCTATACATAGTTTTGTTATGGCCGTTGCATTAGAAATAGAAAACGGAATAAGAGTTAATGCCGTGTCTGCTAATGTTGTAGAGGATGCATATGAAAAGTATAAAGATTTTTTTCCAGGAAATATGCCAATATCAATGAACAGGCTTATTGGCGCTTATGTTAGAAGCGTAAAAGGCAAACGCAACGGAGAAATAATAAGATTATATAATTAAGGTTAAAAAAAAATTAAATACGCTTAAAAACTCGGGGCTTTTACTACTTTTGCAGTACCTAATAAGGTATTTTATAAACACAAACCATTACATTATGAAAAAATTACTATTGGTAATTGTTTTATTTAACTTAGTTAGTTGTGCAGAGTTGCAACAAGTAGTAAATCAATTACCGCAAAGTGGTGCCGTTTTAAGCAACCAAGAAATTGCAAATGGCTTAACCGCAGCACTTAACCAAGGCGTACAAAAACAAGTTAGCAAACTTACCCTAAAAGATGGCTATTATAAAAATGAACTGGTAAAAATATTACTACCAGAAGAATTACAGAAAGTAGACAACACTTTACGTAAAATTGGGTTAGGCAACTTAGCAGATGAAGGTTTAAAAGCTATTAACAGAGCTGCAGAAGATGCTGTTGGTGAGGCTACTCCTATTTTTGTTAATGCTATAACAAATATGAGTTTTACAGATGCTAAAAATATTTTAGTTGGTGCAGATAATGCCGCTACACAATATTTAACTGCAAATACAGAAACTGCACTATACAATAAATTTAATCCTGTAATTAAAAACTCTTTTTCTAAAGTTGGTGCAGATAAAATTTGGACACAATTAATTACTAAATACAACAACATACCATTGGTACAACCTGTAAATCCAGATTTAACAGATTACGTTACACAACAGGCTTTAGAAGGTGTTTTTACAATGATTGCTGTTGAAGAAAAAGAAATAAGAAACAAGGTATCTTCTAGGTCTACAGATCTTCTTAAAAAAGTATTTGCCCTACAAGATTAAAAATATTACTAATTTTTATTACAATTTTACAATAATCTAAAAATAAGGACGTTATGTAAATATGAAACGCGTTATCTAACTTATTATTAATGTTTAGTTAACCGTGGATATTACAAAATTTTCGATTTTTGTAAAAAAATTGAGTTAGTATTTTTTTGAGTTAGTTAGTTTAAAACCGGTGGGAGCACCGGTTTTTATTTTTTACAGTAGTTTGTATTTAAAACGATGCTATATAGTTTATAACTTTTTCATTAAAAACATCTGGCTGCTCTACATTTACAACGTGTCCGCAATCTTCTATAACCACCAATTCTGAAGCTGTATGCTGTTGTACAACTTTTTTTATAGAGGGTAAAAACATATAATCTTCTTGCCCCATAATATACAAAGCAGGTATCTTAATATCTTTAGTTCTAAAAAAACGCAATAATGGGTTTATATCAGCAGTTAACTTAAACCAACGTATAAACTCTTTTTGGTACAATTTCTTTGCTTCACGCACAAAAAGAGATCTAGATTCTTTGTGGTTCTTATTTGGCATAATTACAAAAGCAAAAAACTTGTACAACCATAAATAAGGTACTACAGACTTAAAAATGGTTCCTAAACGCATTAAAACCTGTGATCTAAAGTTTAATTTTAAAATAGCTCCGCCTAAAACCATACTCTCTACCTTTTCTGGGTAATTTTCAGCAAGGTTTCTAATTAAAATGGTTCCTAAAGAAATACCAATAAAATGTGATTTTTCAACTTTTTCAAATTCTAAAACTTGTACAATATCTTCAGTTAAAAAATTAAAGGTGTATTTTTTATCATACACATCTTTAAAACTATGTTTAGATCCTCCGTGACCTCTTAGATCTATTAGTAAAATATTAAACTCGTTTTTAAATGCTCTTACTTGTTTAAACCAGATTGAAGAACTACCTCCTGCTCCGTGTATAAACGTAACCCATTTTTTTGAAGTTTTGTGCCTATAAGTTGTGTAATTAAGCAATATATTTTTGTATTGATTGATGATGTAATAAGTGCGTAAAAATATGAATTATATGTATTGTCTGTATCACAATGTTAGGATTTTAAGCAATTAAAGTTAAAAAAAAGATAAATTACCAATATATTAGCCATACACCCCATTTCTAGTGAACCAAAACTGCTAATTGAAACGTATCTTTGTAAAGAACAAAACATTAGCTATGAAAAATCAATATTGTAAAGTAGGTGCTACTACTCCTTTAACTAACGAAAAAAATATGGTTTCTCTATTAGAACGCAGATATAACTCTTTTATTGAGATGGCTGCACAAATAGGAAATAGTAATACTAAGTTAGCTGAGTTTTTACAAGTAAAAGCTACTAAAACTAGAAAAACGTTAGAAAAACTAGCTTAGTTTTTCTAACTCTATCTGCATTTGCTGTTGTAACTCTAATGCTTTTTCTGCTGCGCTATCGGCAAAATTTAAATCGGCGCCAGCATATATTATACCTCTAGATGAGTTTATAAGTAAACCAACATTACTACTCATCCCAAATTTACAAACATCAGCAAGGTTACCTCCTTGTGCCCCTACTCCTGGTACAAGTAAAAAACTCTCTGGTATTATTTGTCTTATTTCTGATAAATATTCTGCTTTAGTTGCTCCTACAACATACATTAAATTTTCTGCTCCTTTATATGCTTTAGAGGTCTCTAAAACTTGCTTATACAACTCTTTACCGTCTACAAGCTTTGTTTGGTAATCAAAAGCACCAGCATTAGATGTTAAGGCCAAAAGTATGGTATGCTTGTTTTTAAAGGCTAAAAAAGGCTCTACAGAGTCTTTACCCATATATGGTGCAATAGTAACAGAATCAAACGCTAAATCCTCAAAAAATGCCTTAGCATACATTGTAGACGTATTACCAATATCTCCGCGTTTAGCATCCGCAATTGTAAAAATTTCTGGATAATTAGTGTTTAGGTATTTAATTGTTTTTTCTAAAGCCATCCAACCTTTTATACCATATGCTTCATAAAAAGCGGTATTAGGTTTGTAAGCTACACATAAATGGTGTGTAGCGTCTATAATTTGCTTGTTAAAAGCAAAAATAGGGTCTTCCTCTTGTAATAAGTGTTCAGGAATTTTAGCTAAGTCTACATCTAACCCTATACATAAAAAAGATTTCTTTTTATGTATTTGCGCTACTAACTGCTCTGTTGTCATTTGTGTATTATTTTTTTGACTTTAGTGTATAAAAAAAGATTTTGTAATTGATTTTTTTTGAATCTGAACTTCTTCATTCATCAATATATCAACGTACAAAATCTCTTCTTGTTTTTAGAATTATGTTTTACTAGAAAATTTCAGATGCTTCTTTTAGTTTCTCTGTATTTTCAACTAGTCTTAATTCATCTATAATTTTTTGAATATCACCATTTATAATATTCTGCAAATCGTAAAGGGTTAAACCAATTCTGTGGTCTGTAACTCTACCTTGCGGATAGTTATAGGTTCTAATTTTTGCAGAACGGTCTCCACTACTCACCTGTGAGTTACGTTTAGCCGCATCTTCTTCTTGCTTTTTAGCCAATTCTAAATCATATAATCTAGAACGCAATACTCTAAATGCTTTTTCTTTGTTTTTGTGCTGTGATTTTTGATCTTGACATTGTGCTACTAAACCTGTTGGCACGTGTGTTAAACGTACGGCAGAATATGTTGTGTTTACAGACTGCCCACCTGGACCAGATGAACAAAAGAAATCTATACGTACATCTTTAGGATCAATTTGCACATCAAAATCTTCAGCTTCTGGCAATACCATTACTGTTGCTGCACTTGTGTGTACTCTACCTTGAGTTTCGGTTTGTGGCACACGCTGTACACGGTGTACACCAGCTTCAAACTTTAATGTACCGTAAACCTCATCACCGGTAACTTCAAACTGAATTTCTTTATAACCACCACTGGTACCATCACTTAAATCTATAACATTGGTTTTCCAACCTTTAGACTCACAGTACTTAGTGTACATTCTAAACAAATCTCCTGCAAAAATACTAGCTTCATCTCCACCAGTACCTGCCCTAACCTCTACCACAACATTTTTAGAATCTTCTGGATCTTTTGGTATAAGCAATAGTTTAATTTCTTCTTCTAACGGTGGCAAACCTGCTTTAGCTTCTTCAAGCTGCATTTTGGCCATTTCTACCATTTCAGCATCACTTCCGTCTGCTATAATTTCGTTAGCTTCTTCTATATTGTTTGTAAACTCAAGATAAAGTTCTCTTTTGTCACATAACTTCTTAAGATCTTTGTATTCTCTGTTGAGCTCTACATAGCGTTTTTGATCTGATATAATATCTGGCTGGATAATTAAATCCGATACCTCATCAAAACGTTGTTTTACTATATTTAATTTGTCAATCATAATCCGTGCTTCGCTTGGACTGCGAATTTACGATATTTTTAAAGATTTATAAACAACAAAACTATCTTGACAAGAAAAAAGAGCTATTTATTAGTTAACATTAACAAATGTTGCTCCTAAACTAACTATAAAAGAGTCTAAACCATTATCTCTATTATACATTGTACCTCTAACATCTAAAGCCTTTAAACCAAAGCCAAAAACACGTTGTTTTGCAAAAATATCTTTGTAACGTAAACCTGCTCCGTACTGGTGAGCTGTAAATTTACTTAAGTCATAATCAGACGTATAATAATTTAGTGTAGATAAGGCTTCTTCTTTCTTATAAAAATAATCTGCAGCCGTTTGGTTGTAAAACCGATATGTTGGGTACAACGTAAAAACTGTATTAAGCTTAATAGGTAGTTCTACACTTGCTGTGTTAGAATTAATTCCCCAATCATCTGTATAATAACGGTAATATGTACGTACCACTAAAGCATCGTTTACATAATAATTTAAACGACCTCCTATTGGAATTTTAACTCTATTGTCTGGTAAAATTTCTACATCATCAGCTAGTTGAAAATCATCAATAAAAAAGTCGTTTACATCTCCAAAATACACGCGCTGAAAAGGTGTACTCAATAATCCGCTTTGCACAATAACATCTGCAAATAATGATCCTTGTACTTTTTTACCTAGTATTTGTGATAAGCCTAAAGAAACTGAATAAGTATTTCTATTTTTATCTGTAAATGCTGTAAAATTAGGACTATAAGTTCCGTTACCTGTAACTCTACTATCAAAAAAACCATCTCTTAATTCTACCGGATATTGCGGTTTCCAAGTATCAAAATACACCTGACCAGAGATAGATAGTTCTGTGTTTTTTTCATTAAACAAATAGGCATAATTTACTCCCAATCCCAAGGAGCTGTAATCATACTCATTTGCTGCATACAAACTTGCTCCTATTATTTTATTACGATCTTTGGAACTATGCTCGTAATTGGCTTTAATATGTATTAATTTATCACTTTTTGATGCTCCTGAAGAAGCATTAAAAGGATTTACAGCCTTATTAAAATCACCATCTAAAGGATTTACATTACTAGAGGATGCAGATGTGTACGCAGAAATTCCAACATCTACAGTTAGTACATCATCATTATTTAAAGGCATTTTTACTACTATGGTAGAGGTTACATCTGTTAACTCTTGTGTTCCCTCGCCACCAGTTACTGCTGCATTTTTACCATCTTGGTCATAATAACTAAAAAGTAAATCTACTTCTGTATCTTCTAAAACGCGTTTTGTGTAAGTAGCCTCTTCTTGTCCGTATATAAAAACAGAAAACAATAAAGCTATTGGTATTAAAACCTTTTGCATTACTTTATTTTTTAATTACAGCCACAGCCACCACCTGTTTTACCTCCGTTTGCACCAGAAGCAGACTCTCTATACACCTGAAAATTGGTTTCATAACGTTCTATATTTTTTGCTGCAAGAATCATTTCGTCATCATTAAGGTATACCTTATCATACCCTTTTACAGTAACGCAAGATGTAGCAGTAATTATTAAACCAAAAAGAAGTATTAAATTTCTCATAGTCTAAAATTAATAATTATTTTGAAAGGTTATGCCTTTACTCTTATGTATTTGGTTATTTTTATCTACAATAATAACCTCTACTCCGTTTAACTGCTCTATAACAGACATACCTGTTTCTACTCCCATTACAAATATTGATGTTGCAAGGGCATCACACAATTCTGCTTTTTTTGCAAAAACAGAAACACTTTTTACTCCTTTAGATGGCCAACCTGTTCTAGGATCTATAATGTGCGAATATTTTTCTCCTTTAAAAATGATGTATTTTTCATAATTACCAGACGTAGCCACAGAAGAATCTACAATTGGTAGCCATGAAAATATTTTATCTGCATCTAACGGGTTACTAATACCTACAAGCCATTTTTTGCCACTAACTTGCGTTCCCCAAGTAGTTAAATCTCCAGATGCGTTAATTATACCACCAACAACACCTTTGCTTATCATTAATTCCTTTACTTTATCTGCTGCAAAACCTTTGCCAATAGCTCCAAACCCTATTTTCATTCCTTTTTTTGCTAAAAAAATGGTTTGTTTTTCTTTATCTAAAACAATGTTGCGGTAACCTACTTTTTCAATAGATTTTTCTACTTGTGCATTGGTAGGCAAGTACTCCATATTTATATTAAATTTCCAAACATTGTCTAATGCTGCATAAGTAATATCAAAAGCGCCATCTGTTACTTTAGATATTTGTATGGCACGCTCTACTAAACCAAAAAGTTCTGGAGCAACTTTTACTGGAACTATACCTGCATTTTTATTAATTTTTGTTGTTTGGGAATTTGGGTTCCAAGAAGATATTATTGTCTCTATACGTTTTACCTCTGTAATACATTCATCTATATAAGCATTTGCTGTTGCTGTTTCTTTTGCAACAATGGTAAAATCAAATCTATTGCCCATTAATTTTACAGTTCTATGGGCAGTTATGTGTTTTTCTTGTGCAACTGTAAGCAATACAAAAAAACAAAACAGGGGGAATATTATTTTTTTCACTTAACAAAAGTAGTTAAATGCGCTATATATTTTGAAGGAGAAATGTTTTTATATCCTGATTTTTCTAAAATATTTTTGTCGCCATCTAACAACACAACCAACGGAAAATATCCTTGCTGATTATATGTATCTGCTAACTCTTTGTTTGCCAAGCTTAAAGCTTTAGAAAGTTTATTTTTCTTTTTTCTAGGAAAGTCTGCTTTGTAAAGGACTAAGCTTTTTTTTGCGTATTCTTTAAATTCTGACGATTGCCAAATCTCGGCATCTAGCTTTATACAAGGTGCACACCAGTCTGACCCAGAAAAAACCAATAAAACCAATTTATTTTCTTTTTGGGCTTTTTCTACTGCACTGCTAAAACTACTACTCCACTCCTGTGCCGTAATAGTGTATGTACAGAAAATGAATAATGCTAAAACTAAATTTTTCATATTATTTTAAGTCCAAAAACACTGCCAAACTATTCAAATACTCGTAACATAGTACCTGTAAGTGTTGTTTGGTATACTTTTAATGGTTTTGCTGCTTTACTATCTACTTGGTTTAAAGGCGTACCAGTTTGACTAAATCTAGAACCGTGAACATCACAATAAAAAATACCGCCATCTACATTTGCAAAACGTACTTGGTCATAACTCTCATGGCTACAAATTTGACTGGCAGCTACAAACTCACCTTCTAAATTTTTAACTACAACAACATCATTCTTCAAAATAAAACCGCCATTGGTTTGCAGATTAGATGCTTCATCTGATTCTAAATCTACAGTAAAATCTACACCTGTTGGCACTTCTTTTTTATCTCCTTCTTCGTTATCACTATCACTAGAACACCCACCTAAACAAGGAAATGTTAAAGCAAAAGCCGCACCTGCCCCTAAGGTTCTTAAAAACTGTTTTCTTTCCATAATAAGTTGTTTTATAAGTACAACGGTTAAAAGGTGAAAATTGTTGTTAATTAATACTCAAAAGTTCCGTACTCACTAGTTATAGTTAGTTTTTTTGTAGCACTTGCCTCTACTTTACCTACTATTTTAGCTGCTACACCAAAACTTTTAGAAATAGCAATTAAATCTTCTGCTACAGCAGGATTTACGTACAATTCCATACGGTGACCACAGTTAAAAACTTGGTACATTTCTTTCCAATCTGTTTTAGATTGTTCTTGTATTAGCTTAAATAAAGGAGGAACCGGAAAAAGGTTATCTTTTACAATATGTAAGTTGTCTACAAAATGAAGAATTTTTGTTTGCGCACCTCCACTACAATGTACCATACCATGTATGTCTGTAGCATTGTATTTTTCTAATATTTTTTTAATAATTGGCGCATACGTTCTAGTTGGTGACAATACCAGTTTACCTGCATCTATTGGAGAGTTTTCTACTTTATCTGTTAATTTAACAGCACCAGAATACACCAAATCTTCTGGTACAGCAGCATCAAAACTCTCTGGGTATTTTTCTGCTAAGTATTTAGAGAACACATCATGTCTTGCAGAAGTAAGTCCGTTACTTCCCATACCTCCATTATACTCTGTTTCGTATGTTGCTTGTCCAAAAGACTCTAAGCCTACAATAACATCACCATCTTTAATATTAGCATTGTCTATAACATCCTTTTTATTAAGCCTAGCAGTTACCGTAGAGTCTACAATTATAGTACGCACCAAGTCGCCTACATCTGCAGTTTCACCGCCTGTAGAGTGTATTACAATACCGTGTTCTTTTAAATCAGTTATAAGTTCTTCTGTACCATTAATAATAGCAGATAAAACCTCACCCGGAATTAAGTTTTTATTTCTTCCTATGGTAGAAGACAACATAATGTTATCTGTAGCACCTACACAAATAAGATCATCAATATTCATTATTAAAGCATCTTGCGCTATGCCTTTCCAAACAGAAATATCTCCTGTTTCTTTCCAATACATATATGCTAACGAAGATTTAGTACCTGCACCATCTGCATGCATTACCAAACAATAGTCATTATCACCAGTTAAATAATCTGGAACAATTTTACAAAAAGCTTTAGGAAAAAGCCCTTTATCTATGTTTTTAATGGCATTATGCACATCTTCTTTAGATGCAGAAACTCCTCTTTGGTTATACCTTTCGCTATTAGATGAACTCATACTTTTTTACTTTGAGGCAAAAATAATGTAATCCATAAAATTAGCAGCAATAAACTTTGGTAGATATCAACAATAATAGTTTATAACCTAAAAAAGTTAAACAACCACTTGCTTATTAGCCGCTTTTAAATTCTTTTTGGCTGTTCTGTTTTTTAAAATACCATTTGCTATAACAGTAATTAAAATGATAAATGCTCCTAAATAAAACATAGGGTCCATTTTTTCACTATCTCCAAAAATTATAAATGCCAATAGAATACCATAAACAGGCTCTAAGTTTGTAGTTAGCATTACGGTATACGGACTTAAAAATTTCATTATTTTAACCGATGCAATAAAGGCATATGCAGTACAAAATGAAGCTAGTATTAAAATGTAAATCCAATCTGACACTGATAGTTGAAAATTTACTTGACTAAAATTTCCTTGAAAAAGCATATAAATTGATAAAAACACTACACCAGCACCAAGCTCATAAAAAGAAATAATTGAAGGCTTGTGTTCTTTAATAAGCTTACCATTCATTAAAGAAAAAACTGTTGCTAAAAATGCTGAAATTAATGCTAGTACAATACCTTCTTTGTATGATGCATCAATATTAAATATTAGTCCTAAACCGCCAATAACTATAAGTCCAAAAATAATCTCGTACCAAATAACTTTTCGTTTGTACCAAATTGGTTCTAGTATAGCAGCAAAAAAAGCTCCAGATGATATGGTTGCTAAGGTTACAGAGACATTAGACACTTTTATAGAAGAAAAAAAAGTTACCCAATGCAAAGCTATAATTACACCTGTACCAAGCAATAACAATAATGTTTTGCGGTTAACTTGTAATTTGTTTTTACGCACTACTATAAACAGCAATACAAAAAGAGCTGCAAATAACATACGATACCACACTAACGGTAACGCGTCTATAGTTATTAATTTACCCAACACAGCAGTAAAGCCCCAAACAAAAACTATAAAATGTAAATGCAGGTAATTTTTAAATTTATCGCTTAGCATTTTTTAACAAGTATAAGCCAATGATTGCAAATATTGCGTTAGGAATAATAATTGCTATTAAGGGTGATAAACCAGCCTTTTCTGCAAGAATAGCAAAAACTCTATCAAAAAATATGTACACAAAGGCAATTACAATTCCAAATGCTAAATTAAGCCCCATGCCTCCTCTACGTTTTATTGAAGAAACAGATACTGCAATTAGTGTTAATATAAAAGCACTAACTGGCAAAGCCCAACGCTTGTATTTAGCCATTACATACGTATTTATGTTAGATGCTCCTTTTTTACGCTGGTCTTCAATAAACTTATTTAGCTCAAAAATATTTTTAGTTTCTGCTACATAACTAACAGGAGTTAAATCATCTATTTTAAAATCAAAAATAGTGTCCAACCTACTCTTTTTTTCAATTACCTCTACATTCCCTTTAACGGTTCTAGAAGTAAAACCTGTTAACCTATATATGGTATCTTTAGGTATCCACCTTATACTAGATGCAGTAAGTTTGTATGCTAATTTATCATCATTATCAAAATGTTCTAAAACAAAATTACTACCCAGCTGCCTGTTAGGGTCAAAACTACTGATATATAAAAACTCGTTTTCGTTTAATTGATTATATATGTTAGTGGTCTCCTGAAACTTTTTACCTTTTTTAAGGTATTTAAATATAAACTCATGATAGTCTAAACTGGCTTTGGGGACAATAAACATTGCCATTACAAACATTAGTATTGCAATAATGGTAGCACCCATAAAATAAGGTCTTAAAAACCTACCAAAAGAAACACCAGAGCTTAATATTGCAACAATTTCTGTATTTGAGGCGAGTTTAGATGTAAAAAAGATGATAGATAAAAACAAAAATATAGGAAATAACAAACTACCTATATAGATAATAAAGTTCATATAATACTCTAAAATCTCTAAGGTTGGAGCCTCATTACGTACCATTTTAGCTATTTTTTCTGCCAAATCTAGCATTACACCAATTGGCACAAATAACAATAGCATTACCGCAAAGGTAAGCAGGTAGCGTTTTAATATGTATTTATCTAATATACTCAACTATTACAATCTTTTATCCATTTGTTTTACCATCATATTTTTCCATTCGGTAAAATCTCCGGCAATAATATGCTTTCTAGCTTCACGAGTCAACCATAAATAAAAACCTAAGTTATGTATGGTAGCAATTTGTTTACCTAAATATTCATTAGCAGCAAACAAATGACGTAAGTATGCTTTAGAATATTCAGTATCTACAAATGTAATTCCCATTTCATCAATAGGAGAAAAATCTGCTTCCCACTTCTTATTTTTAATATTAATAGTACCGTGTGCTGTAAATAACATACCATTACGTGCATTACGTGTTGGCATAACACAGTCAAACATATCTACACCTAAAGCAATATTTTCTAAAATATTAATTGGTGTACCAACACCCATTAAATATCTTGGCTTTTCTTCTGGTAAAATATCGCAAACAACCTCGGTCATTGCGTACATTTCTTCAGCCGGCTCACCTACAGACAAACCACCAATAGCATTTCCTTCTGCACCTGCGTTTGCAATATATTCAGCAGATTGTTTACGTAAATCTTTATATGTAGAACCTTGTACAATAGGAAAAAAAGTTTGTTCGTATCCGTATTTAAAAGGTAGTTTTTCTAAGTGGCTCATACAACGGTCTAACCAACGGTGCGTCATATGCATAGAGCGCTTTGCATAATTATAATCACAAGGGTAAGGTGTACACTCATCAAAAGCCATAATAATATCTGCACCAATGGTACGCTGAATTTCCATTACGTTTTCTGGAGTAAAAAAGTGGTAAGATCCATCTATATGAGATTTAAACTTTACACCTTCTTCCTTTATTTTTCTATTAGCAGATAAAGAATATACTTGGTAACCACCACTATCTGTTAAAATATTACGATCCCAGCCCATAAACTTATGCAAACCACCAGCTGCTTCAAGTATATCTAATTTAGGACGTAAATACAAATGGTATGTATTTCCTAAAATAATATCTGGATTTATTTCTTCTTTTAATTCTCTCTGATGAACCCCTTTTACAGACGCAACTGTACCTACAGGCATAAAAATAGGTGTTTCTATAACACCATGATCTGTTACCATTGTAGCAGCACGTGCCTTACTCTGTGGGTCTTTTTTTTCTAATGTAAATTTCAAAAACTATAGTATTTATGACCGCAAATATAATCAACTCATCTACAAAAAATTGCTAACAAAAAAATAAAGTTAGGTATTAATTGTAAAGTAGTTAATAAATTATAACAACTAGCCTTGTACACGCAAAAGATAGGACTTATTTTTACACGCGAATTAACACAACATATAAAATGCCAAGACTGGAAGAATTACAAGATTTGACCACGCAAGTGAGAAGGGATATTTTAAGAATGGTGCACAAAGTAAACTCTGGCCACCCAGGTGGTTCTTTGGGTTGTGCAGAATTTTTTGTTGCCCTGTACAATGAATTAATGGAACTAAACGAAGGATTTGACATGGATGGTAAGGGTGAAGACCTTTTCTTTTTATCTAACGGTCATATTTCTCCTGTTTATTATAGTGTATTAGCACGTAGCGGATACTTTCCAGTAGACGAGCTTAATACTTTTAGACTAATTAATTCTAGACTACAAGGACACCCAACTACACATGAAGGTTTACCTGGTGTGCGTATTGCATCTGGGTCATTAGGACAAGGAATGTCTGTAGCTATTGGTGCAGCACTTGCAAAAAAGCTAAACAAAGACAGCAACATTGTGTATAGTTTACACGGTGATGGTGAGTTACAAGAAGGTCAAAATTGGGAAGCTATGATGTATGCTTCTGCCAATAAGGTTGATAATTTAATTTCTACTATAGATTTAAATGGTCAGCAAATTGACGGTTCTACTGACACTGTATTAAATATGGGTAGTGTAAGAGCTAAATTTGAAGCTTTTGGATGGGATGTTTTAGATGTTAAAGAAGGAAACAACCTTGAAGCAGTAATAGCTGGTCTTAAAAAAGCTAAATCTATGACAGGTAACGGAAAACCAATTTGTGTTTTATTACATACAGTTATGGGTAATGGTGTAGATTTTATGATGCACACACACGCATGGCATGGTAAAGCTCCTAGTGATGAACAACTAGAGACAGCACTAGCACAAAACCCTGAAACTTTAGGAGACTACTAATAAAAATTAAATCTACCTTCTCTTATACAAAAGAGAAAAATCATAAAGGATATGAAAAAATACACAGATCAAGGAAAAAACGATACTAGAAGTGGTTTTGGTGCAGGTTTAGCAGAATTAGGAAGATTAAATCCTAACGTTGTTGCATTATGTGCAGATTTAATTGGTTCTCTTAAAATGGATAAATTCATTGAAGAAAATCCAGAGAGATTCTTTCAAATAGGTATTGCAGAAGCTAACATGATGGGGATTGCCGCAGGTTTAACCATTGGAGGAAAAATACCTTTCACAGGTACTTTTGCTAACTTTTCTACAGGAAGAGTTTATGATCAAATACGCCAGTCTATTGCTTATTCTGGTAAAAATGTAAAAATTTGTGCTTCGCATGCTGGGGTAACTTTAGGTGAAGATGGTGCAACACACCAAATTTTAGAAGATATAGGTTTAATGAAAATGTTACCAGGAATGGTAGTTATTAACCCTTGTGATTACAACCAAACAAAAGCAGCTACTATTGCTATTGCTGATTATGAAGGCCCTGTTTACCTACGTTTTGGAAGACCAAAAGTAGCTAACTTTACTCCAGTAGATCAAAAATTTGAAATAGGCAAAGCACTACATTTAACAGAAGGTACAGACGTTACTATTGTTGCTACTGGCCACTTGGTATGGGAAGCTTTAATTGCTGCCGAAAACTTAGAGAGTCAAGGGATTTCTGCAGAAGTAATTAATATACACACTATTAAACCATTAGATGCTAATGCTATAATTAATTCTGTTAAAAAAACAGGCTGTATTGTAACTGCAGAAGAACATAATGTTTTAGGCGGTTTAGGAGAAAGTGTTGCTCGTGTTTTAGCTACTAGCCAACCAACTCCGCAAGAGTTTATTGGTACTAACGATACTTTTGGTGAAAGTGGTACTCCTGCACAATTAATGGAAAAATACGGTTTAGACAATAAAGCTATAGAAAAAGCCGTTTTAAAAGTTATAGAACGCAAGTAAGAAAATGGTATCGTTTTTGATACTTAACTTACATATTAATTAATAACATATTGAGAGTGATTGTTTTTTTACAGTCGCTCTCTTATTGTTTAAAACACTTTTAAAATGAAAAAAACACTTTTAGTAATTACAATGGCTTTGGCAAGTTTAACAACTTTTGCCCAAACTGATGCTGGTTTTGGTATTAAAGGAGGTTTAAACTATGGTGGTAATGGAGATTATTATGACTCTGCAAAAGATGCTTATAATGACCCTGATAAAAATGTAGGTTACCACATTGGACTTTATGCAAAAACTGGCGGCAATTTATATCTTAGACCAGAATTAGTGTATACATCTCTAAAATCTGGTTATGCAGAAGATTTTAAAATGCAAAAGTTAGACTTACCTGTTTTAGTTGGCGCAAAGGTAATTGGTCCGTTAAACGTATTTGCAGGTCCTGCTTTTCAGTACATTTTAGATACAGATTATGATGGTATAACTATTGGTGATGTAGAGAACGACTTTACCGTAGGCCTTAACGTAGGTATAGGTGTTAACTTAGGCAAATTAGGAGTTGACATTAGGTATGAAAGAGGATTTAGCGATAATGAAGTTGATATTATAAATGCTGATATTACATCTGTACAAAAAGACAGAATAGATACTAGGCCAGATCAACTTATTTTAAGTTTATCTCTAAAACTATAAGTTTTAACACACAACAAACAAAAAGCCCTAGAAATTAATTTCTAGGGCTTTTTGTATTTTTAACTATAATGGTAAAACTATTAGTTATTTGGGTCTAAATAGTTTGGAATACCATCACCGTCTGTATCTGGGTAAGGCAAAATTATATTACCATCCTCATCACTAATTTCATCTCTAGTTAATATCCCGTCGTTATCATCATCATCATCTAAATAGTTTGGAGTTGTAGCTATAGAACTAGAACCATCTTCAGATACTTCATCTGTATTATCATCAAACAAATAACCATTTCCATTTAAATCTTCTATGTAAGAAGGAATACCATCATTATCATGGTCTGCATTATTTACTGCTATTAAATCAATTTTAAAAATTAAAGGACTGTAGGCAGATATAGAACCAGTAGCATTATTGTAATAACCCAAAGCAGAAGGAAAAATTATCATACCTACTCCATAATCACTAACTTCAAATGTCCCATCATCGTTTATATCATCATCTGTTATAGCCCTACCTGCTTTTAAAAATTGTGTTCCCAAAGAAAACCCGCGCGCTCCTTGAAGAGGAGCTTGTAGTGTAGCTAGGTCAAACCATCTAGGAGTAGCAGTTGACGCATCAAAAACAGTATTATCTAACAACAAACCTTCATAACGGACATAAGTAGAGTCTGCTGTATTAGCCTGTGCTCCTACCCCTTGTCTTGCTACAAGGTAATAATAAGTATGTTCTACTTCTTTATTATCAGTTAATCCTATTTCTTCAGAGCGTACAGTTGTTTTAACTGCCGTCATCATATCAATTAACGGTGTTTTATCTGCATTTTCCCCCTCAATTTCTCCTAAAACAATTTTATAGTCAAAATCTGCTGGTGGATCTTGAAAATCTTCATAGTTGTAAAAGTGTGTCTCTAAGTATTTAACTATAGAGTCTTTATCTTGGTCTACTATTTCACTTAATGCCTTTGGTGGCTCTATAGAAAAGCCATTATCATCACTATTACAAGCCCATACTATTATGGCCAGTATAGCAACTAAAAAAACGTTCTTAAATTTCATCTATTCTAATTTATGAGCCGCAAGATACAATTTTCCACTATTTTTGCAGAAGTAGTTAACAAAGAATTTGGAGTTAATATGAGGATAGACAAATATTTATGGTGTACACGTTATTTTAAAACAAGAAATATTGCTACTGAAGCCTGTAAAAAAGGACACATTAAAGTTAATGATAAAGTGGTAAAACCGTCTAGAGATGTTTTTCCAATGGACAAAATAACGGTACGTAAAAACCAAATAAATTACCAGTTTACTATTTTAGATGTGCCACCTAACAGAGTTGGCGCTAAATTAGTAGATATGTACCGTAAAGATACTACACCTAAAGAAGCTTTTGAGCACTCTGAACTACTTAAATACTCTAAGGACTATTATAGAAAAAAAGGCACAGGAAGACCTACAAAAAAAGACCGTAGAGAAATTGATGATTACACAACTACAAATTCTACCGAAGAGGAATAACACTTAAAAAGTGTTTAGTATCTTTGACTATATAAAATTACAATACACAATGCAGAACAAAATATTATCTCACAACCAAATTCAGCATAAAGTTAAGCGTATTGCTTACCAAATTTACGAGGCTAATGTAGAAGAAACAGAGATTGTAATTGCTGGTATAGATGGGGGCGGATTAAAATTTGCAAAAAAACTAAGTACTGTTTTACAAGACATTACCACTGCTAAAATTACATTGTGTACAGTAAAAATGGATAAAAAAAACCCGTTAAACAGCGGAGTTACAACTTCTATTTCTAAAGAAGAATACACCAATAAATCTGTTGTTTTAATAGATGATGTTTTAAACTCCGGAACAACCTTAATATACGGTGTTTTTCATTTTTTAAAAGTACCCTTACGCCAATTAAAAACGGCTGTTTTGGTAAACAGAAACCATAAAAAATATCCAGTAAAAGCAGATTATAAAGGATTGTCTTTATCTACATCTTTACAAGAACATATAGAGGTAGAATTTAAAGATAATGATGATGCTGTGTACTTAAACTAACTTTTCTACAATATCATTTACCACTTCAGCGGCTTTCTTTTGCTGTACTAATATAGTATGGTGAGCTTTTGTGTAAAAGTAACTACGCTCAAACAAATGTGCTCCTATAAACTCTGGCAGTTCGTTTTCTGGTATGTTTGCTATTAAAGGTCTGTTTGCTTTTTCTTTTACTAACCTCTTTATAAGTTCTGGTATTGGCACGCTTAAATAAAAAACATTACTAGTATTATTAGTCATAACATTAATATTGTCTCCGTAGCAAGGTGTTCCGCCCCCTGTAGAGAGCACAAAATCATCATTTGTTGCAAAAATTTCGTTTAAACATAAAATTTCCGCTTTTCTAAAAAATATTTCTCCTTTTATAGAAAAAAGATCTGAAATAGACATCTCATACTTTTTTTCTATGTAAGAGTCCAAATCCAAAAAATTGATTTTCAAACGCTTGGCAAGCTCTCTTCCTACTGTAGATTTTCCGCTCCCCATATAACCAACAAGTACTATTTGCATCTATTTTTTTATACAAAGATGGTCTATTTTACATCGAAATAAAAAAAATAAAATAAATTTTACAAAAGTACTTGTGAATTTAAATAAAGGTCATATATTTGCACCCGCAAACAACAATACGCTGTTTTGCTGGAATAATGACCTGGTAGCTCAGTTGGTAGAGCATCTCCCTTTTAAGGAGAGGGTCCTGGGTTCGAGCCCCAGCCCGGTCACAAAAATAAAAAACCGAAAGTTTATACTTTCGGTTTTTTTTATGCCTTATTTTAAATATAAATTATTCTTTTTTAAGGTGTTACATATTAAGTTCTATTTTATGTGTTTTTCTCTAAAAAAAACCATTGTAGAATAAAATAAAGGTCATATATTTGCACCCGCAAACAGCAATGCGCTGCTTGTTGGAATAATGACCTGGTAGCTCAGTTGGTAGAGCATCTCCCTTTTAAGGAGAGGGTCCTGGGTTCGAGCCCCAGCCCGGTCACAAAGAGAAATCTTATTTTAAAACCTTGTAGAATTTATCTGCAAGGTTTTTTCTTTTATAGAAATATTTTCAGTTTTACTTACATCATAATTTACCAAATAACGTCTCTATACCTTATTTACTATTTATCATTTGTATAAAAAGTAAACTTTAGTAAAAACTTACACTTTTTTGTAGTTGCTAAATTAATATCTAGTGCAAATGTTTAAAAACATACAACGTATTGTGTATTGTTCAGTTATTGTCTAGTACTTATATATATTTAAGTATCAATATATACACATATTTGCATACCTCCACATAGCAGTAGTGTTATACGCATAAGTATAACTAAGCTAAAATCAATTTTTAAAAAGCAGAAAACCAATACTATTAAAATGAAATATAAATTAGCACTTATTACCTTATGTATAATTACAGCTTTTAATTGCAAGTCTAAAGAAACTGTAACATTACAAACAGATTTTAATTTTGATTGGAACTTTAAACTTGAAGACACTGTTGCAGGAATTCATGATACCGAGTGGAAAAAAATAAAATTACCACATGACTGGAGTGTTACTAATAAGTTTGACTCTATAAAAGGGGAAGGTGCTACAGCTTATTTACTAGGTGGCATTGGGTATTACAAAAAGGACTTTTATACACAATTAAATAGTAACCAAGTTGCTTATATACTTTTTGATGGCGTTTACAACAACGCAACCATTAGCTTAAACAATAAAGAACTAGGTTTTCATCCTTACGGCTACTCTCCCTTTTATTACGATGTAACATCTGCCTTAAATGAAAATGGCAACAAAAACACTATAAATGTTAAGGTAGACAGAACAAGATATGCAGATAGTAGATGGTATACTGGCTCTGGAATATACAGAAATGTAAAGTTTATTACCAAAAACAAATTACACATTCCTATTTGGGGTTCTTTTATTACAACACCAACCGTTACTAATAAATTAGCTACTGTTAGCATACAAACAACTATAAATAATAAATTCAATAGCAGCAAAACAGCAATACTAAGCACAACAATATATGATACAAATAATGTAGTAGTTAATACCAATACCAAAAATATAACTGTTGCTAAAAATACAACCCTAAAAGATTTAGCTACTATTAAAGTAACTGATCCTAAATTATGGGATATTGATAGCCCTACACTATACACTGCCATAACTACCATTACACAGGATAATGAAGTTATAGACACACAAAAAACAAAATTTGGTATACGCAGTATTAAGTTTGACGCTAATACAGGGTTTTATTTAAATGGAAAAAACAGAAAAATAAAAGGTGTATGCCTACACCATGATGCCGGACTAGTTGGTGCTGCTGTGCCAAAAGGAGTTTGGAGAAGACGTTTACAAACTTTAAAAAATATAGGCTGCAATGCTATTAGAATATCTCATAACCCAGCTTCTAATGAGTTTTTAGACCTATGTGATGAAATGGGTTTTCTTGTACAAGATGAGTTTTTTGACGAGTGGGACAACCCTAAAGACAAACGGAAAAATATGAATGAAAAAAGCGTAGACTACATTACAAGAGGCTACGCAGAACATTTTCAAGAGTGGGCAGAAATAGATTTAAAAAATACAGTTTTATCACACAGAAACCACCCTTCTATTTTTCAATGGAGTATTGGTAATGAAATTGAATGGACTTACCCAAGAAATGCAAATGCTACTGGTTTTTTTAATAATATAGATTGGAGTGGTAATTATTTTTGGTCTTTACCTCCTAACAATATAAGTACTATAAAAGAAAAACTTAAAACGCTCCCAAAAGCCAAATATGAT
The DNA here is from genome assembly GCF_000190595.1 of Cellulophaga lytica DSM 7489. Taxonomy (NCBI): domain Bacteria; kingdom Pseudomonadati; phylum Bacteroidota; class Flavobacteriia; order Flavobacteriales; family Flavobacteriaceae; genus Cellulophaga; species Cellulophaga lytica. The sequence goes on from NC_015167.1 coordinate 418,997, forward strand.
ATTGGTGAAACTGCAAAAAAACTAGCAAAATGGACCAAAGAGTTAGATACTACTAGATATGTAATTGCAAATTGCATTTTACCTTCTTCTAGCTATGAGTCTGGGTATGCAGATGCTCTAGATATTATAGGTTTTAGCTACCGTAGAGTAATATATGATTACGGACATAAAAACTATCCTAATTTACCACTTATGGGAACCGAAAATCTTGGTCAATGGCATGAATGGAAAGCAGTTATGGAAAGACCTTTTATTTCTGGTACATTTTTATGGACAGGAATAGATTATATGGGAGAATCTAACAAAGGATGGCCAAAAAAAGGAACCTCTAGCGGTTTATTAGATGTGGCTGGGTTTAAAAAACCATCATACCATATGTTTAATGCTTTATGGAACACTGAGCCTAATATTTATATTACTTCTCAAACTTTAGATAAATCTATTTATAAACTAGATGCCAATGGCAACCCTTTAGAAAAACAAGATGGCAAATGGAAAACGGCTTTATGGCAATGGCATAATGTAAATGAACATTGGAACTATAATAACAATACTGTTACGGTTGTAGAAGTATACTCTAACTGTACAGAGGTAGAGCTGTTTTTAAACAATAAATCTTTAGGGGTAAAAAAGCTTAGCAACTTTGAAGATCATATTTACAAATGGGCAGTTCCTTACAAAAAAGGAACTTTAAAAGCGGTTGGCTTAAAAGATGGTAAAAAAGTAGAATCTACTATTACAACTACAACAAAACCAACAACTATAAAACTCACCACAGACCAGAAAAAATTAACTGCAGACGGTTATGATGTTGCACATATTATAGCACAACTTGTAGATAAAAACGGTAACCCTATAAAAACTGAAAATCAAATTATTAACTTTAGTGTTTCTGGTAATGCAACAGTTTTAGGTGTAGATAACGGTAGCATTACTAACACACAAAATTTTAAAAGCAATAAAATTAAAACCAGTAAAGGAAGGGCTCTTTTAATAGTTCAATCTTTACAAGACAAAACAACTCCTATAAATATTACAGTAAACTCTGCTTCATTAAAAAGCAACCAAATAACAATTACTTTAGAACCTAAAAAAAATTAATACTATGATAAAGAAAAGTATAGTACTAAGCACAATTACCTGTATACTTTTAATTACAGCTTGTAAAAATAATACGAATACAGCAAGTGTTACCACAGCAGAAGAACCTAAGCAAGAAATTACACCAGAGCAAATAGATGAGTTGGGTATAACAAACCCAGACTCTTTAAGTGCTGCAACAAAAAGAGCATTACAATGGCCAAAAGATTTAGGTAATGAATGGTTTATACAATTCTCTAACCTTAAACCCTTAAAAGGAGATTTAGCTTATGAAGAAGGTGTTGTGCGTAGAGATCCAAGTGCTATTATTAAAGAAGATGGCAAATACTACGTTTGGTACAGCAAAAGCACTGGGCCATCACAAGGTTTTGGTGGCGATGTAGAAAATGAAAAAGTTTTTCCTTGGGATAGATGTGATATTTGGTACGCTACATCTGAAGACGGTGAAACTTGGAAAGAAGAAGGCATTGCTGTTGCAAGAGGCGAAAAAGGCGCTTATGATGACAGGTCTGTTTTTACAGTAGAAATAATGAAATATCAGAACAAATATTACTTATGCTACCAAACCGTAAAATCTCCCTATACAGTACGCGTTAAAAATCAGGTTGGTTTAGCGTGGTCAGATTCGCCAAACGGACCTTGGACAAAAAGTGAAGAGCCTATACTTAGTCCTGCAGATAATGGCATCTGGAAAGGAGAAGAACAAGACCGTTTTGCTGTAGAGAAAAAAGGAGATTTTGATAGTCACAAAGTACATGACCCTTGCATTTTGCCTTACAAAGGTAAATTTTACTTGTACTATAAAGGCGAGCAAATGGGCGAAAAAATTACGTTTGGCGGCAGACAAATACGCCATGGCGTTGCTATTGCAGACAATCCTTTAGGGCCTTATGTAAAATCACCTTACAACCCAATAAGTAATAGTGGTCATGAAATTTGTGTTTGGCCATACAATGGTGGTATTGCGTCATTAATTACTACAGATGGTCCAGAAAAAAATACCATACAATGGGCTCCAGACGGTATTAATTTTGAAATTAAATCTGTTATTCCTGGTGTACCAGCGCATGCAATAGGCTTAAACAGATCTGCAGATACAGAAAAAGATCCAACAGAAATATTACGCTGGGGACTTACACATGTATACAATAGTAGCGACTACCAAAGTATTATGAGTTTTACATCTGCCAGAAAAACTACACACAGAGCTAAAGGTGTAAAATCTAAATAAGTAACACTATAAACTAAGCACAAAAAAAGGAACAGTAAATTATCGTTCCTTTTTTTATTGTACGTGTAGTTTAATAAATAATAGTAATTTTACAGTATAAAAGCATACCGGTAATGAGTAAACCAAAGGAAGTTTTAAAATCTGAATACAATGTTCCTAATTTAGAAAGAGGCTTAATGGTTATAGAAATATTAGCCACTAAAAAAGACGGTTTAACGCTTGCAGAAATTACAGAAGCACTAGACCTTACAAAAACCACTGCTTTTAGAGTTGTAAGCACGTTAATTTTTAAAAATTACTTGCAAAAAAACGAGACCACTAAAAAAATTACACTTTCTAGAAAAATGCTTACACTAGGCATATCTGCAATGAACGAACAAAGTATTGTAGAAATGTCTATAGATGTTATGCGCGCCTTAAGAGATGAACTAAAGGAATCTGTAATGCTTGGAGTTTTATTAGACACTAAAGGCACAATATTAGAGCAGGTATCATCTTCCTATCCTGTAAAATTATTTGTAGAACCAGGTACACAGTTTAATTTACACAGTTCTGTTGGCGGAAAAAGTATTTTAGCTTTTTTACCTAAAGAAGAATCTAATAGCATTTTAAAAAAAATTAGTCTTACTAAATACACAAAAAACACCATTACATCTAAAAAGGAGTTTAAAGAAACGCTAGCCTTGGTTAAACAAAATGGTTATGCCATAGATAACGGTGAAGATATACAAGGTATACACTGTATTGGTGCACCAATATTTAATGAGTCTGGCTACCCTGTTGCTGCACTCTGGATTACAGCTCCACACGGTAGACTACCACATGAAGAATTTCATAAAAAAGGACAAATTGTAGCAAAATACGCCTTAGAAATATCTGTTAAACTTGGTTTTATTTCTCAATAAAAGCAATCTTCATTTTGTAAAATATTAACCTTACAAACATTCTACAACCCTTATTTTAAAAAGGGTTTACTCCTACTTCATTATATTTTAACACTTTACCTCTAATTTATGTTTAATTAGATGATAAATAGTTTATAAAAAAATGTATATTTGTTTCAAATATGAAACTAGTTTACTATTTGAAACTTAAATAAATGATAGCAACACAATATAAAGGCAATAAAAATTTTGCTGTAATTGATAAAAAAATTGAAGAACCCAAAGATGATGAGGTTCGTATAAAAGTAGCCTATTCTGGCGTTTGCGGTACAGATGTACACATTTATCATGGTATGATGGATAAAAGAGTTTCTATACCGCAAACAATTGGCCATGAAATGTCTGGTGTTATTGATGTTGTAGGTAAAAATGTAACCAATTTTAAAGCAGGAGAAAAAGTTGTAGTAAGACCTTTAGATGACAGAAAAGTAAAACCTTCTGATAAAGGGTTTAATCATATCTGTGAGGACTTAAAATTTATTGGTATTGACAGTCCTGGTTCTATGCAACAGTACTGGAACGTACCTGCGTTTGTTTTACACAAGCTAAAACCAGAAACAGATTTAAAATTAGCTGCGCTAATTGAGCCATTGTCTGTGGCAACACATGATGTACGCAGAAGCGGACTAGTTAAAGGTGAAACTGCTGTTGTTTTAGGTGGCGGGCCAATTGGTATGTTGGTTGCTATGGTTGCTAAGGAAGTTGGCGCACAGGTTATAATTTCTGAAGTAAACCCTACAAGAATTAAAATGGCAAAAGACCTAGGTTTTGACGCTGTTAACCCAACTGAGGTTGATTTAGTAGCATACGTTAAAAGTAAAACAGAGGACAAAAGAGCAGATGTTGTTTTTGAAGTAGCTGGCGTACAACCTGCTTTAGATATTATGTGTGAGGTTGCAGGTATTAGAGGCAGAATTTTAATGGTTGCTATTCATGGAGATAAAAAACCTGTAGATCTTTTTAAGTTTTTTTGGAAAGAATTGAGCTTAATTGGTGCTAGAGTTTATGAAAAAGAAGATTATGAAAAATCTATAGAGCTTATTACAGAAAACAAACTTCCTTTTGAGGCTATGATTACAGATGTACAGCCTTTAAGCAAAATTCAGCAAGTGTTTGAAAACATTGATAAAAACCCTTCTGGAATGAAAGTATTGATGGATTGCAGTTTATAATTTTTAAAGAAACAATATAAAAAATGAGTGTTTTAGATACATTTAAATTAAAAGGTAAAACAGCTTTAGTAACAGGCTGTAAAAGAGGTATAGGTAAAGCTATGGCTATTGGCTTAGCAGAAGCTGGTGCAAATATTATTGGGGTTTCTGCTAGTTTAGAATTAACCGGTAGTAGTGTGGCTAAAGAAGTAGAAGCAAAAGGCAAAAATTTTAGTGCTTATCAATGCGATTTCTCTGATAGAAAAGCTTTGTACACATTTATCAATCAGGTAAAAAAAGATCATCAACAAATAGATATTTTAATCAATAACGCTGGTACAATTTTAAGAGCTCCTGCTGTAGAACATCCAGATGAAATGTGGGATAAGGTAATTGAAGTAAACCAAAATGCACAATTTATACTTACCAGAGAAATTGGTAAAGAAATGGTTGCTAGAGGTAACGGAAAAATTGTTTTTACAGCTTCATTATTAACATACCAAGGTGGCATTACTGTTCCTGGTTATGCTGCAAGCAAGGGTGCTATAGGCCAATTAACTATGGCCTTTGCAAATGAGTGGGCAGGCAAAGGGGTAAATGTAAACGCAATTGCTCCTGGTTACATTGCTACAGACAATACTGAAGCTTTACGTAATAATCCAGAGAGAGCAGAATCTATTTTAGCAAGAATTCCTGCTGGAAGATGGGGAAAACCAGAAGATTTTGCTGGTCCTGTAGTTTTTTTAGCTTCTGAAGCTGCTAATTATATGAGTGGAGCTGTTATGCTAGTAGACGGCGGATGGATGGGAAGATAATTTAAAAAATATACAATGCATCATCAAAATATAAAAATAACGGTTCTCTTATTTGTTCTTTTAGAGGTGAGTTTACTATTTGGACAACAAAAACCCAATATTGTTTTTATACTTTCTGATGATGCTGGTTATGCTGATTTTGGTTTTCAAGGTAGTACTGAGTTTAAAACTCCAGAGTTAGATAAACTTGCAAAAAAAAGTGTGAAATTTACACAAGCATATGTAAGTGCAGCTGTTTGTGGACCATCTAGAGCAGGAATGCTTACCGGGCAGTACCAGCAAAAATTTGGTTTTGAAGAAAATAATGTACCTGGTTATATGAGTAGTTCTGGCTTACTAGGTGATCAAATGGGATTGCCCACAAACCAACTTACTATTGCAGACTATTTAAAAAAACAAGGATATACTACTGCCCTATTTGGAAAATGGCATATGGGTAACGCAGATCTTTTTCACCCAACAAAACGAGGCTTTGACGAATTTTATGGTTTTAGAGGTGGTTCACGTAGCTATTTACCATATGATAAAAACAATGTACTAACCAAAAATGAAGACAGATTAGAAAAAGGTTTTGGAAATTATTTAGAACACAAAGGCTATCTTACAGACAAATTAGCCAATGAGGCTATATCATTCATCAATAAAAATAAAAAAACTCCCTTTTTTATTTACCTGTCTTTTAACGCTGTACATACTCCAATGGAGGCTACAAAAGAAGACCTAAAGTATTTTTCTCATTTAACTGGTAAAAGAAAAACATTAGCTGCAATGACTTTAGCTATGGACAGAGCTATTGGAACTGTTTTAGATGAACTAAAAAAACAAGGATTAGATAAAAATACTTTAGTTGTATTTACCAATGATAACGGCGGACCATCAGATGCAAACCAATCTAACAATAATCCGCTTAGCGGCACAAAAGCTAACCATTTAGAAGGTGGTATTAGAGTGCCTTTTTTAATGTCATGGCCTGGTAAGCTTAAGAAAAATACAACTTACAACTACCCAATTAGCACCTTAGATCTTTTTCCAACATTTTTAAATGTAGCAAACGGAAACTCATCAAAATTAAAACAACTAGACGGTGTAGACCTAATGCCTTATGTAAAAGGAGAAAATAAAGAGAGACCGCATAAGGTTCTTTTCTGGAAAAAAGAAAACAGAGCCGCTATTAGAAATATGGATTGGAAACTAATACGATTTCCTGATAGGCCTGCTGAACTATACAATATAAAAAAAGATATTTCTGAAGTACATAACCTTGCTTATCAATATCCTAAAAAAGTTAAAGAGCTATACAAGCAATTATTTGCTTGGGAACTAACATTAGAAAGACCACTTTGGCAATTAAGAAGAGAGTTTGAAGGTTATGCTGCAAAACGCATGGATGCTTACAAAAAAACAAACACAAAATAATAATACCATACACTATGTCATCAACTAAAGAATACAAGTTATTTATTAACGGAGAATGGGTAACATCTACATCTGGCGAAACTATAGCTATTGTAAACCCATCTACAGAAGAAGTAGTCGCAAATGTACAAAACGGCACTGCAGAAGAAGCTTTAGAGGCACTAAAAGCAGCAGAAAAAGCACAAAAAGAATGGAAAAAATTACCTGCACGTTCTAGAGCAGATATGTTATATAAATTGGCAGATGAAATTGATGCCAATACAGAGCATTTGGCCCAACTATTAACCAAAGAACAAGGAAAACTTTTAAAGGTTGCTCGTTTTGAGGTTGCTGTTACGGCTTCGTTTATTAGATACGCTTGTGAAGGTGCTCGCAGAATTGAAGGTGATATTATTCCTTCTGATAACCCTAACGAGCAAATATGGATTCAAAAAGTTCCGCGTGGGGTTGTTGTTGCAATTACAGCTTGGAATTTTCCTTTGGCTTTGGCTGGCCGTAAATTGGGTCCGGCTTTGGTTGCTGGTAACAGCATTGTAATTAAGCCTACATCAGAAACACCGTTAGCAACTTTAGAGTTAGGAAATTTGGCTAACAACGTGGGTATTCCTGCTGGAGTACTAAATATTATAACTGGCCCTGGTAGAGCTATGGGTAATGCTTTGGTAGAAAGTCCTATTACTAAAATGGTAACAATGACGGGTTCTACACCTGTTGGTCAGCAAATAGCTAAAAATGCTGCAAATAACCTTACTCACGTTCAGTTAGAGCTTGGTGGTAAAGCTCCATTTATAGTTTTTAAAGATGCTGATATTGATGCTGCCGTTGATGCAGCATTACATTCTAGATTTGACAATTGCGGACAAGTTTGCACCTGTAATGAACGTATGTATTTGCATGAAGATATTTACGATATTTTTATGGAGAAATTTATAACAAAAACTAAGGCATTAAAAGTTGGTAATCCTATGTTAGAGGATACAGATATGGGACCTAAAGTAAATGCTGCCGAGTTAAAACATATGGAGCATTTAGTTGCTGTTAGTGTAAAAGAAGGGGCTACAATTGCAACTGGAGGAAAAAAACCAGAAGGAGCAGAATTTGAAAAAGGATACTGGTTTGAGCCTACCGTTTTAACCAACGTAACACAAGATATGACTATTGTTCATGAAGAGTCTTTTGGTCCTATTTTACCTGTTTTAAAGTTTAAAACTTTTGATGAGGTTATAGGTTATGCTAATGACTGTGAATACGGACTTGCTGCTATGGTTTTTACCAATGATATGAACACCATTATGAAATGTAATGACGAACTAGAATATGGAGAAATTTATGTAAATCGTGGTCACGGAGAGCAACACCAAGGTTTTCATAACGGTTACAAATTATCTGGTTCTGGTGGCGAAGATGGTAAATATGGTTTTGAACAGTATATGGAAAAGAAGACGTTTTACATTAAACATAAAGCTTAATAGCAACTTTTAAAGATTAAAAATGAGTACAAAAATTAAAAGTGTAGAAACTAAGCTTTTTAAGGTTCCGTTACCAGAGGTTTTAAATGATGCCAAACACGGAGACCACACACATTTTGAGCTAGTAACCACTACCATTACTTTAGAAGATGGCAGTACAGGAACAGGCTACACCTATACTGGCGGTAAAGGTGGGCACGCTATTAAAGCAATGGTAGAAAACGATTTTGCATCTGTTTTAATAGGTAAAGATGGTACAGACATAGATGGCTTGTATGATTTTATGGAGTGGCATATTCACTACGTAGGTCGTGGTGGTATTGCATCATTTGCAATTTCTACTATAGATATTGCTCTTTGGGACATTAAATGCAAAAAAGCCAACCTTCCTTTATGGAAAATGGCCGGCGGAACAGACAACACTTGTAAAGCATATTGTGGTGGTATAGACTTACAGTTTCCTATAGAAAAACTTTTAAATAATATGAAAACCTATTTAGCTAACGGATTTAATGCTGTTAAAATAAAAATAGGAAGAGAAAATTTAGAAGAAGATTTAGAGCGTATAAAGGCAGTAAGAGAATTTGTTGGTCCGGATGTAACTTTTATGGTAGATGCCAACTACTCTATGACTGTTGAAAAAGCCATAAAAGCAATTGAAGGTTTTAAACAATACAATATTACTTGGTTTGAAGAACCAATTATACCCGATAATTACAAAGGGTTTGCAGAAATAGTTGATAAAACAGGATTTCCTTTAGCTATGGGAGAAAACTTGCATACGATACACGAGTTTGAGTATGCTTTTAACCAAGCAAAGCTTTCTTTTATTCAACCAGATGCATCAAACTGTGGAGGAATTACAGGCTGGTTAAAAGCTGCACGTTTAGCAGACAAACACGGAGTTCCTGCTTGTTCCCATGGTATGCAAGAACTGCACGTGAGCTTAGTATCTGCACAACCAAACGCTGGGTGGCTAGAAGTACATAGTTTTCCTATAGATGAATATACTACAAGACCATTAGTAGTAGAAAATTATAGAGCTGTTGCTCCTAATACCCCTGGTACGGGAGTTGTATTTAACTGGGAAAAACTAGCGCCTTATCAACAATAAAAAATAATAGTATGAAACCAATAAAAAGCAATTTTGGATCTCTAAATGAGCAAGAAATAGATTTGTATACATTAAAAAATGCAAACGGAATGGTTGTTAAAATAACCAATTACGGAGCAACAATTACGTCTATACAAGTGCCTAATGCTAAAGAAGAATTAGTAGAAATTGCTTGTGGATTTGATACTTTAGATGGTTATTTTTCTGATGAATACAAAAATAATGCTCCTTATTTTGGAAGTACCGTAGGTAGGTACTGCTCACAAATTAAAGATGCTACGTTTATTTTAAACGGTAAAAAATATGAATTAGCAAAAAACTGTGGGCCCAATAATTTACATGGAGGTGCTGTTGGCTTTGATAAAAAAATATGGACAGTAGATACTACTTCTGCTAGTGAAAATAAATTAAAGTTATCTTTAGTAAGTAAAAATTTAGAAGAGGGCTTTCCTGGCAATGTTAATGTATCTGTAACATTTACACTAACAAATAGTAATGAGTTAACCATTAGCTACAGTGCTACAACAGATGCAGACACACCATTATCATTAACAAACCATACGTATTTTAACTTATCTGGCTTTACCACATCTATAGAGAACCATACTGCACAAGTATATACTAATAAACGTTTAAAAATAGATGAAACTGGTGCCGCAACAGGAGAAATAATAGATGTATCTAATGCTGTGGATGATTTAACAAAGCCTAAGAAAATTGCAGACGCACACAATGCAATGAATGACGGTTTTGAACATTTTTACGTTTTTGATACTACTGAAGATGAGGTAACAAAAGTAGCTACCATAGCTAATGAAAACGGACAATTAAGTGTTGATGTTTTTACTACAGAACCTTGCATGTTACTGTACACAGGTAAATACACCGCAGATAATCTTAAACGAGAAAACGGACTTAAATACGGAAAATACAAAGGATTTTGTTGTGAAACACACAGGTATCCTAACGGACCAAATATTAAAAACTCTCCAAAATCTATTACAAAAGCTGGTGAAAATTATAAGAGCACAACCGTCTTTAAATTTTCATTTTAACATAACTAATTCACTCAAAAAAACAACCAAACTATGACAGAAGGAGTATTACTAGCAATTTTTGCAGGATTAATGTTGGGCTTGTATGCCCTACCAGAAAAATTTACAAAAGATTTTAAGTACGAAAACACGTGGAGCTTATTCTTTTTACTTACCATGTTTGTGGTTCCTATAATAGCATCTGTATCACTAATAAAAGGATTTGGTGATATTTTTGGAAATATGCCAACAGACATATGGATTAAAATGGGACTTACCAGCTTTTTATGGGGAGTTGGTGTAATGATGTGGAGTAAAGCAATTAACCACATTGGCTTGTCCTTAGGCTTTTCTTTGTTTATTGGAACCATAATTTTGGTAGGTTCTGTATTGCCTTTTATTGAAGACGGCTTACCACCTACTAACAAACTAACCATTATTTTAATTGGCTTATTAGTTGTTTTAGTTGGCATTTTTGCTAACGGAAAAGCTGGTTTTATTAGAGAAAAAGTAGAGAAAAGCACAGAAGAAAATACCGCTAAAAAAGGATCTATGGCCACAGGTATTTTAATAGCAGTAGTCGGTGGTTTACTTGCTACAGGTTTTAGTTATGCTAATGCAGCAGGAAGACCTTATTTACACGAGGCTAGCCAAGCTGCAGGAAATGCAGAGTGGATAACTGCTGTTGCTGTTATGTTCCCAATTTTTATTAGTGGGGGTATTGTAATGACGGCCTATTTTTTATGGCAATTAAATAGTAAAAAAGCTTGGGGGGATTTTAAAACTCCAGCTTTTGGCAAAAACTTTGTATTAATACTAGTAATGGCATTTTTTCATTATGCTGCTTCTGCCCTATTCGCCTTTGCTGCCTACAAATTAGGAGCTTCTGGCAACACTGTTGGTTATGCCATTTTTAACACCTCATGTGTTGCCACTGCAATTGTAAGTGGTATTATTACCAAAGAATGGATTAACGCCTCTAAAAAAGCACGAAACTTTTTATACCTAGGTCTTAGCTGTATGGTAATTGGTATTGTAATAGTTGCATATAGCAACAGTATATCTTAAAAAAAATTAGAGTTAGTTTTTAGTTTTTGCAAAAAAGACCCGCAATTATGCGGGTCTTTTACTCTTTACTAAAAAAAATTAAACTGTTAGTAAAACAGCTTAAACACTAACAAAAAGAACTAAAAAAAACTAATTTTTACAATTGAAATATCTTCTCTAAAGCAATCCACTTTTCTCCTTTTTTTGCCCAAGGCAACTCTTGCTGGTACTTCCACATTAAGTTTTCCCACTCTTGTACTTTAGGATTATTAGCATCCATTTCTGCCTTTTTTTTGGCATTAAAAGTAGCATCTACCTCCATAATCATAAACATTCTATTGCCTGTAAGGTATATTTGCATATCTACAATACCTGCATCTTTTATACTCTTAGTAATCTCTGGCCAAGCTTTGCCCTTTGCGTGGTACGCCTTATATTCTTCAATAAGCTTAGAATCGTTTTTTAGGTCGCAAGAGTAACAATATCTTTTGGTTTGCATTTTATATTTTTTTTGAGGATTTATAGGTTACATAGCCGTAAGCAGTAACCACTGATAAACATATAAGTGGTAGTATAAATGAAAAGTTAATTTCTGGAATAAATCCTAATATTTTTACATCTGAAAAACCAGGACCGCCCCAGTCTAAAATTCCACCTTGTAAAACCGGCATTAAAGCACCGCCAACAATGGCCATTACCAAGCCAGCAGATCCTATTTTAGCCTCGTCTCCCATATCTTTAAGTGCTATGCCATAAATGGTAGGAAACATAATAGACATAAATAAAGATATACCCACTAAAGAGTACAAGCCTAATTGCCCTTGTAATAAAATTGCTCCTGCAGAAAATAGTACTCCGCCTAAACCAAATAATAACAGTACACGAGATGGGTTTAAGGTTTTCATTAAAGCTGTACCAATCCACCTGCCTGTTAAAAAAATAACCATAGCTGCTACATTATACCAAGTAGCCGTTAAGGCTTCATTTGCTGGCAAACCTTCATTTATATTATCTACGTATTGAAAAATATAGGTCCAACACATAATTTGTGCTCCCACATAAAATGCTTGAGCTATTACACCAAAAATGTAATTTTTATTTGAGAACAGTTTTTTAAAAGAATCTGAGATAGACATTTTATCACCATCTACAGATTTAGGAATTTTAATGAATAAAATAATTGCCATAATACATAAAACTACTACTCCAAGTATAATATATGGCACGCTAATTACACTTAAGTCATTTTCTCTAATTACCGCCTTTGCAGATGAGGATAACCCGTCATAAATTAATTCCCCTGCTTCATTTTTATCATCAGAACGTAGTGCAGAAATAACAAACTGTTGAGCAACTATCATTCCTATTAAAGAACCAATAGGATTAAATGCTTGTGCTAAGTTTAAACGTTGCGTTGCTGTTTCTTTTGCTCCTAATGATAAAATTAGTGGGTTAGATGTAGTCTCTAAAAAAGCTAAACCACATGTTATAACCCATAGCGATATTAAAAAGTAATTAAACTCCTGAAAAGCTGCTGCCGGATAAAATAAAAAAGCACCTATAGCATACAAGCATAACCCTAATACAATACCAGATTTATAACTGTATTTTCTTATAAATAAAGCTGCAGGTAATGCCATAAAAAAATAACCAAAGTAAAAAGCAAACTGCACTAACGATGCCTGCATATTAGACAATTCTGGCATTACTTTTTTAAATGCAGAAACCATAGGGTTGGTTAAGTCATTTGCAATTCCCCATAAAGCAAATAAAGAGGTTATCATTATAAAAGGAAATAACAATTCCTTTTTTACTATAGGTTTATTGTTGGTTGAGTTCATAATACAGGTTAATTACTTTAGTATAAAATTAAAAATGACAGCTGTTAAAAAGGGCTACTTCTGGCTTAAATAGCAGAACAAATGATTTTATGTGCTATTCTGTTAACAAAGACCTATCTAAATGAACATAACCACCATCTACAGTAATAAACTGTCCTGTTGTGTGTGATGATTTTGAAGATATTGTAAACAAACATTGGTCTGCTATTTCAGCAGGCATTGTCATCCTATTTTCTAATGGTATCTTTTTTACAATAGATTGAAGCTTGTCTTCTCCGTTTTCTAAGGTTTTAATCCAAGCCTCATAAGCAGGTGTCCAACTTTCTGCAATAACAATGGCATTAGAGCGTATGCCGTACTTAATTAAATCTACTGCCCACTCACGTGTTAAGCCAAACACACCTCCTTTAGATGCAGCATAACCAGATGTGCCTCCTTGGCCTGTAAGTGCTACTTTAGACCCTATATTTAAAATATTACCCTTGGCTTTTTTTAGCATTGGCAAACAGTATTTTGCCATTGCAAAATAACTTACCATATTAAGCTTAAGAGAATACATAAAATCTTCTATAGGAGCATTTAAACCTGCACCATCATTAACACCAACATTATTTATTAAGGCATCAATTTTACCGTATTTTTTTTCTATTATTTTAGCTGCTGCTTCAATTTGTATGTGGTCTGATAAATCTGTTTTTACAAACAAAGCATCTATACCCTTTTCTTTAAGTTCTTTTTCATATCCAAAACCTCTATCATTTCTACAAACTATAACTGGTATTGCGCCCTCTGCCGCTAAATGCTGCACTATTGTTTCTCCTATACTACCTTTTATACCTGCAGCGCCTGTTACTACAACTACTTTATCTTTTAATCCTAAATCCATTTTATATCTTTTATAAATTATAAAATTTTACAGCATTTAACCCAAGTATCTTTTCTTGATCTTCTGCACTCAATTGGGAAATAAAATCTGTAACTAACTCTTTTACTCTTTTATAGTTACCTGCTACTAAACACACAGGCCAATCTGACCCAAATAATAACCTATCTGCTCCAAATGCTTTTAAAACCAACTGCATATAAGGCTTTATAGTTTCTGATGTCCACGTTTTATAATCTGCTTCTGTTACCATACCAGATAGTTTGCAGTACACGTTTTGTTGGGCGCCAATTGCCAACATTAAGTTTGCCCAACCATCATAAAAACCATCTTTTATATATGGTTTAGCAATATGGTCTATAACAAAGTTTATTTTAGGGAACTTTTTCACAAACTCTAACACTGCTCCCAATTGATGGGGAAACACTAAAATATCATACGTAAAATTGTATTGTTCTAATTGAGCAATTCCGTTTAAAAAATTGGATCTTAATAAAAAATTATGGTCTGGCTCTCCTTGTACTACGTGCCTAAACCCTTTTATTATTTTTATTTTACTGTAATGATCTAAAACCTCATTTATGTTATCTGCTCTAAAATCTACCCAACCAACAATACCTTTTATAAAGTTATTTTTAGATGCCAAGTCTATTAAAAAGTCATTTTCTAGTGTAGTTTGGTCTGCCTGTACAGCTACACAACCATCTATATTATTTTCTAAATAAACTTTCTTTAGTTTAGCTGGCATAAAATCTTTTCTAATTACAGCCATAGTATCATCTATCCAACTATGTTTTGTTGGTTCATACTTCCAAAAGTGTTGATGAGCATCTATTATCATATTAGTTTTCTATTTTTCTTAAACATTCTTCTACTCCATATTCATCAATAGCCGTAATGCTTTTAGCAATAAAATCTACCAGTCCTTTATACTTTGTTAAATCTTCTCCTACTATGGTTTTATTAGCTAAGGTGTGTGCAACCAAATCTGTTACAGATTGTGATTTATTATCTACCATTTTCCATTGGTTTTCAAAAAATTTTAAAACCAACTTATCATCAGTAACAGCAATAACTTCTCCATTAAAACTACCTTTATAAAAACGAATTAAACTAGCTAATGAAAAAGCAATACGTTTAGGAAAAGAACCGTGTAACTGGTTATAATCTTTAAATGCTGGCAATAATCTAGATTGAAATTTTGAGGTACTATTTAATGATATTGCAATTAAAAAATGTTGAAGTGTAGGGTTCTTAAACCTGTCTACCACAGCATCTATAAAAGCATCTATTTCATTTGAAGAAAACTTGGTTAACGTAGGTTTAATTTCTGTAGCTAAAATTTGAAAAATATGATTGCTAACCACTTCATTATCCATACTTTCCTTTACCGTTCTTAAGCCGGCTAAATAACCAACCGGAACTAAAGAAGTATGTGCACCATTTAAAATACGTACTTTCATTTCTCGGTAATCGTGTAAATTATCTACAAACTGTACGTTTAAATCTGTTTTAGAAAAAGGCAATTCTTTTTGTACCAATGCATTTGCCTTAATTACCCAGCTATGGTACTCTTCACCAGCAACTAAAAGTTTATCTTTAAAACCTGTTTTTTCCTCTAAAAATGGAGCTCTGTCTGTAGGATAACCAGATACTATACGGTCTACCAGTGTGCTACAAAAATGGTTGCAATTTAAAATCCAGTCTATAAACTCTTGTTTTATTTGCCAATGTTTTGCATACTGTATAACTGTTTCTTTTAAAGCCTCACCATTATCTTCTATTAACTCACAAGGCAATAAAATACAGCCTTTATCCTTGTCTCCATTAAAATAACTATACCTGTGATACAGCCACAATGTTAGTTTTGCAGGAAATTCTTTAGGAGGACAATCTGTAATTTTATCATTTTCAGAAAACTGAATTCCGGCTTCTGTTGTATTAGAAACTATAAATCGTAATTCTGGTAACTCTGCCAATGCCAAATACTTATCCCATTCTGTATAAGGCTGAATAATGGTACTTATAGATTCTACTAAAGTAACTTCTGATACTGTTTTCCCATTTTTAATACCATCTAAGGCTACAGTAAACAAACCGTTTTGCTCTCTAAGAGCAGTATAATCTCCTGTTTCTGTTGGTTTAACTACAGCTACACTACCATTAAACGCTGTTGTTTTGTTTAGTACATCAAACATCCAATCACAAAAGGCACGCAAAAAGTTACCTCCGCCAAATTGCATAACACGTATGGGATGTATAACTGGTTTTTGAGCTGTATGCCTATCCAATAATTGTATTGATTTTTCTTTTGTTGCCATTTTTACAATGCGTTGTTTACTACGTAAATAGTATTTATAAAGAAACTCCTCTCTTCCACGGAATAAAGTCGTTATTGCCATGTATTACTGCTTTTGATGCTAGTTCTCCACTAGCAACTTTTATAATATGTTCTAATATTTTTTCACCCATAGTTTCTATGGTATCCTCGCCACTAATTACAGTACCTGCATTTATATCTATAATATCTTGCATACGTTGGTATAAGTTGGTATTACTAGACATTTTTAAAACAGGTGCAACTGGGTTTCCGGTGGGTGTTCCTAAGCCAGTTGTAAATACTACTACATTACAACCAGAACCAACCAAGCCTGTAGTTGACTCTACATCATTACCTGGTGTGCACAATAAATTTAAACCCGGTTTTGTAACCTGCTCTGTATAATCTAACACGCTAACAACAGGAGATGTACCTCCTTTTTTGGCTGCTCCTGCAGATTTCATTGCGTCTGTTATTAAACCATCTTTAATATTTCCGGGAGACGGATTGTTTTCAAAACCAGAACCAACAGCAACTGCTGCTGCTGAGTACGCTCTCATTAAATTGTAAAACTTTTTAGAATCCTCTTCTGTTACACACCTATTAATTATTTCTTGCTCTACGCCGTTTAACTCTGGAAACTCTGCTAAAACAGGACTACCGCCTAAAGCCACTAATAAATCTGACGCATAACCTAAAGCTGGGTTTGCAGATATTCCTGAAAACCCATCAGAGCCACCACACTCTAACCCTAAAACAAGTTTATGTAATGGTGCTGGTTTACGGGTAATTTTATTAGCTTCTATTAAACCTAAAAATGTATGCTTAACAGCTTCTTCTATAAAGTTACGCTCACTTAAACTACGCTGTTGCTCTAAATAATATACTGGTTTGGTAGTGCTGGGGTCTATAGCCAAAATAGCTTCTTGCATCATAGAAATTTGTGCATTTTGACACCCTAAACTTAAAATTGTAGCACCTGCAACATTTGGGTTGCATATATAACCTGCTAATAATTTACATAAGGTTTCAGAGTCTTGACGTATACCGCCACAACCACCATCATGCTTTAAAAATTTAATTCCGTCTACATTAGGAAATACCCTATTTTTAGCCATTTCCTCGTGACTGGTAATAATTGGAGTATTTAAAATATCATCTTTATGGGCTCTTGCTTTATACTGCTTAATTAAAGCATCTGTATCTACAGCAAAATCTTTTTTTGTTTGGTAGCCTAGTTTCTCTGCAAGTGCAGCTTCTATAACATCAATATTTCTGTTCTCACAAAAAGTTAGTGGTATTACCAACCAGTAATTGGCAGTACCTACTTTACCATCTTTTCTATGATATCCATTAAATGTTTTGTCTTTAAACTTAGATATGTTTGGCGTACTCCAAACAAACTCCTTTTTTTGATTGGTAAAGTCTGATGATGCGTGTTTTATATTTTCTGTTGTAATTGCACTACCTGCTTTAATTGTTGTGGTTGCTTTACCTATTAAAACCCCATACATAAAAATTTTATCTGCAGGGTTAAAGTCGTGTAAAGCAAACTTATGTTTTTGCTTTATGTCTTGTTGTAAAACTATTTGTTTGCCTGCAATAGTTACTACTGTACCTTTACTTAATGCTGTAATGGCAACTATAATATTATCTTTAGCATCTATTTGTATGTAGTTTTTAGACATTACTATTTTTTAAAAATTTACAGTTGCTTTTATTACTCCTGTTTCTGGTTTAAGCCAACTATCAAAATTTGAAATCATCTCTGTAAAAGGTACAGAGTGTGTAATAAATGAATCTGTAGGAAACTCATTTAACACATTAATTACGTGCTCAAAATCTTCAGTTGTTGCGTTTCTGCTACACATTAAGGTCATTTCCTTTGCGTGTATAGCTGGGTGTGTATAGGTTAACTCTCCTTTAGACAGGCCTACTAGTATAAATCTTCCGCCGTGAGACATGTAAGACGGGCAAGTTTCTAGTGCTCCTTTATGTCCAGATGCATCAAAAACAGCTGTACATAAATCGCCATTTGTAATTTCTGTAATTTTAGCTACA
This sequence comes from Cellulophaga lytica DSM 7489, assembly GCF_000190595.1. Lineage (NCBI taxonomy): Bacteria > Pseudomonadati > Bacteroidota > Flavobacteriia > Flavobacteriales > Flavobacteriaceae > Cellulophaga > Cellulophaga lytica. The sequence goes on from NC_015167.1 coordinate 437,424, forward strand.
GGGTTATCTGCAACGTTTACGGTATAGTCTACTCCTATTTTATCTTTAGCATATTGTAGTCTTTGCTCGTTTAAATCCAGTGCTATTACTTTAGCACCTGCAATTTGTGCTAATTTCATAATTCCTATGCCAATAGGACCGCAACCAACAACAGCTATAGTTTCTCCTTTTACAATATTTGCTCTTCTGATAGCGTGGGCTCCTATTGCCAAAGGTTCTACAATTGCCATTTGGTCATCAGATAAATTATTAGCTGGTATTAATATAGAAGCCGGCACAGTAATTTGTTCTTGCATACCACCATCTGTATGCACACCTAAAACTTTTATATTAGTACAACAATTTGTTTTTCCGTTTCTACAAGCTATACAAGTTCCACAGCTTATATAAGGCATAACAACTACTTTATCTCCTGCTTTTATTCCTTTATCATTTGCGCCAATTTCTAAAACTTCTGATGCCAATTCATGACCTAAAATTCTAGGATAGGTAAAAAAAGCTTGGTTACCACCATAAGCGTGCAAATCTGTACCACAAATACCTACTTTATTAATTTTTAGTAGGGCTTCATCTTCTTTTCTAACTGGTGCATCTTTCTCTTTTAAAAGAAATTCTCCTGGTTTTTCACAAACTATATACTTCATTATTAATGGCGTTATTGTTAGTTATTTTTAACAGTTAATTGTGTTATTAGCTCTTTGGTAAAGTTCGTTTATATCAGTTTTGTTAATTACAGTATATGTTTTAAAATCTAGAACATATGTTATTTAGCAAGCCATTAAAACTTTTACCAACAAACACCAATTAACTAATAACCAACACCTTAATACAATTACTTTGTTTTTACACCTAACAAATACAAAAAACCATATGACCTATTGTATGTTCTATTTTGATATATTTGTTAGTATGACCTATAACCTTACTAATCTTTATACTTACCAAAGAATAATGCTACTAACAGTTAGCATATTTCTATTATTTATTACTACAACATATGCTCAAAACTCTTTAAAGTTTGAGCACTTAACTACAGAAAATGGTTTATCGCAAAGTGATGTTAATGTAATTTTTCAGGACAATGATAGGTTTATGTGGTTAGGAACCCATGATGGGTTAAATAGATATGATGGCTACAACTTTACCATTTTTAAACCTGATGCAAAAAACGAAAAAAGCATTAGCAGCAATTTAATTTGGAAAATTATTGATGATGATAAAGGCAACTTATGGGTTGGCACTACAGGTGGCGGATTAAATTATTTTAATAGAGAAACCGAAGAATTTACAACCTACAAACACAACCCTAAAGACAATAGTAGTTTAAAAAGTAATTATATAACTGTACTTTTTAGAGATAGTAGTAATAGATTATGGGTTGGCACAGTAAAAGGCATTAGTATGGCAGACTTAAGTAAGCCTACAGATTCTTTAAAGTTTACCCACTACAATTTATACCAAAACAGCTCTGTACCAATAAAAAGTACTAATAATGTAAGTTCTTTTTTTGAAGACAGTAAACACCAAGTATGGATTGGTGGTACTAACGGCTTATCTAAACTATCTAGAGATAATGATGGTACTATTTATTTTCAATCTGTTAACCACTTAATTGACTTACCAAATTGTAATGTAAAAGTTATTAAAGAGGATAGTTTTGGTAATTTAATTTTGGGCACTAGTAATGGTTTGTATAGGTATATGCCAACTAAAGAAACCAATCAAATAGAGTTTTTATATGAGGGTTCTTACAATGCAATTTCTATAAACAATAACAAAATATGGGCTGGTACAGATAATGGTTTATTAGAATTTTCTAGTACAGAAAATGCTACTCCTAAGTTAATTAATATTTATAAGTACGATCCCAAAAACCCTAATAATAGTCTTACTAAAAATGCTATTAAATCTTTATACATAGACCAAACTGGTATAATTTGGGCTGGAGCAAATGGTGGCGGTGTAAATAAATTTGACCCAAACAGAAAGCAATTTTCTCATATAAAAAAGAGCTTAGACCCTAATAGTTTAAGTAATGATAAAGTACGTGCTATTTTTGAAGATAGCCAACAAAACATATGGGTTGGCACAGAAGGTGGCGGACTAAATTTTATCAAAAAAAATAACATTACTAAAGATTTTAATCAATTTAAACACTTTAACAACATCAACAAAATATTTGCTATTGAAGAAGTTTTTTTTAAAAACAAAAGAAAAATATTTATTGGAGGAGAGTTTTCTCCTGGGCTTTTTGAAATTGATGTTACAGACAACAAAAAAATATCAGAAAACGATTTAAAATTAATTCCAGATGTATCTGGCAGTGTTTTTTCTATTTTACAAGACAAAGAAAAAAATATTTGGATAGGCACCTATAACGGAGGTATACATAGGTGGTTAATTAACAAAGACAGCACCAGTTTTACTAAAGATATTTTAAGACAAAATAACAACCAGCAGTTTGGCCTACCCAACAACATTATTAGAGATATTTTTGAAGACTCTAAAGGAAATAAATGGTTTGCTACAGGTAATGGTTTAAGCAGGCTTACACCAGACCAACAAAGATCTAAAATACCAAAGTTTGAAACTTTTAAAAACAATCCTGAAGATGACACCACACTTAGTCACAATTACATATTAACTGTTTTTGAGAGTAAATCTGGAACCATTTGGGTTGGTACTTTTGGTGGCGGTTTAAACAAACTTATTGTAAATAAAGACAAAACAATACGTTTTAAACGTTACACAGAAAAAGATGGTTTACCTAACAATGTTATTAAAGGTATTTTAGATGATAACCAAGGTAATTTATGGATGTCTACCAACAACGGATTATCTAAATTTAACCCTACCTCTGAAACTTTTCAGAATTATGATGTTAATGATGGGCTACAAAGTAACGAGTTTAGTGAACTTACAGCTTTAAAAACCAAGGAAGGAAAATTATTTTTTGGTGGTGTAAACGGGTTTACTGCTTTTTTTCCTGAAGAAATAATTAGCAACAAAATTAAGCCAGAAACGGTACTTACTAACTTTTCTATTTTTAATAAACCTGTTGCCATTGGTGAACAAATAAACGGAAGAGTTATTTTAAACAAGTCTATAAATTTTATAAATAAAATTAAGCTAAAATATAGCGAAAACAGTTTTTCTTTTGAGTTTGCAGCTTTACACTATGCTGCATCCAGAAAAAATAAATATGCTTATAAATTAGAAGGTTTTGATAAAGATTGGATTTACACAACATCAAAAAACAGATTTGCAACCTATACCAACTTAGAACCTGGCTCTTATGTACTTAAAATTAAAGCCTCTAATAACGATAACATTTGGGATGAAACACCTATTGAATTAAAAATAGATGTTACGCCACCTTGGTGGAGAACAAACATTGCCAAAGCTTTATATGTGTTACTTGCAATTGCTCTACTACTTGCTTTTAGAAGGTTTACTATAATTAGATCTGCAGAAAAACACCAGTTAGAGTTAGAACATTTAGAAAAAGAAAAACACGAAGAAATACACCGATTAAAGTTAGAGTTTTTTACCAACATCTCTCATGAGTTTAGAACTCCATTAACACTTATAAAAGGACCCTTAGATTTTTTACTGAAAAAGGCAGATACCATTAGCCCAAAAGAAGCAAAAGACCAATATGTATTAATGCGTAAAAACACAGATTACTTATTGCGTTTGGTAAATCAATTATTAGATTTTAGAAAAATGGATCACGGAAAAATGAGCCTTAATCTAAGTAAAAATAATATTGTAGAATTTTTAAAAGATGTTGGTGAACCATTTCAGTTTTTAAGTAGAAAAAAGAATATTAATTTTGAAATTAATGTTTCTAAAGAATCTATTTTAAGTTGGTTTGATCCTGATGCGGTAGAAAAAATTATAAATAACTTATTGTCTAATGCATTTAAATTTACTCCAGAAAATGGGCAAATTAAGTTAGATATTTTTAATGGTGAAGATTTTAAAAAACCAGATGATATTGAACTTAATATAAACCAAGATAAATATATTGTTATACAAGTAAAAGATTCTGGACCTGGAATTCCTGCACACAGATTGCAACATATTTTTGAACGTTTTTACACAGAAATTGGATTAACAACTCATGTAAACACTAAAGGTACAGGCATAGGCTTATCTTTTACAAAAAACTTGGTAGAACTACACCAAGGTATTATTAAAGTGAAAAGCGATTCTGAAAACGGATCTACTTTTTATGTTTGGTTACCAAAAGATAAAGAAACCTATGAAGAAAAGAAAGAGCTTAACTTTCATGAGGTTTTTGAAGATAATACATTTATTAGCAAGGTAGATGCAGAGTCGCACGCCATAAGTTTTATGGATGATATTATAGACCAGAATATGACACGGTCAAGATCTAAATTACCAATGCTTTTAATTATTGATGACAACCCAGATATAAGATCATTTATTAAAAAAGGACTAGGTGAAAGCTACTATATTTATGAAGCTGAAAACGGACAAAAAGGATTAGAACTTGCCAAAAAGTTTATTCCTAATATTGTGATAACAGATTTAGTTATGCCTGTTATGGATGGTATAGAATTTTGTAACCAAATAAAATCTACACAAGAAACCAGTCATATTCCTGTTGTAATGTTAACCGCAAAAACGTCTCAAGAAAAAGAAATTGAAGGCCTAAAAACTGGCGCAGATGCTTACATTAGAAAACCTTTTGACTTAGAATTATTAGAGATTAAACTCTCTAATATTTTAAATGACAGAGAAAAATTAAGGAAAAAATTTAATAGAGAAATTACACTACAGCCTAATGAAGTTACAGTTACGTCTTCTGATGAAACTTTTTTACAAAACGCCATAGAAATTGTAGAAAAGCATATGATGAACTCAGAGTTTAGTGTAGAAATGTTAGTTAAAGAAATGAATATGAGTAGAAGTAACTTGTATTTAAAAATTAAAGAACTAACAGGACTCTCCTCTAGTGAATTTATAAGAAACATTAGATTAAAAAGAGCTGTACAGCTTTTTGAAAAGAGCGATTTATCTGTAAAAGAAATTATGTATATGACTGGTTTTAATACGGCATCATATTTTTCTAAATGTTTTAAAAAACAGTTTGGTGTTGTACCTAGCAAATACATTAGAATTAATAGTGAAGACACCACAGATAAGGAATAGCTTTTAATAAAAAACATATGTTTTATTATTAAAACCATCTGTATACTACTTTTAAAGCTGCAAATCTCAACTTTGTTACATAGGAGTTAATTTTATTATTGTGTGTACAACTTTAGTGCGCACAATAATTTTATGGTAAAATATGTAGTTATGAAGATTTATACAGCTATTTTAATACTAGTACTTACACTTAGTGCTTGTGGTAAAAAAAGCAATCCAAAGTCAAAAAAACAACAACCTAATATTGTTTTTATTTTTACAGATGACCAAACCTATACTGCCATTAATGCTTTAGGAAATTCTGAAATTAAGACTCCAAATATGGATGCTCTTGTACAGCAAGGAACCACATTTACCAACGCGTACAATATGGGGTCATGGAGCGGTGCAGTTTGCGCTGCATCTAGAGCAATGCTTATTTCTGGCAGAACCGTATGGAGAGCTAATAATTTTAGACAAAACTGGAAAAAACAAGATTCTATTGATAAAACTTGGGCTAAATTATTAGAAAACAGTGGTTATAATACGTATATGACTGGTAAATGGCACGTAGACGCTCCTGCTACAAAAGTATTTAAATATACTGCCAACATAAGACCTGGTATGCCAAGAGATGCTTGGGACCACGCAACAATGGTTGCAAAGTTCGATTCTCTTTACAGAACTAAAAATCCAGATTCTAAAACAATTATGCCTAATGGCTATAACAGACCAAAAACTACTACAGATACTACTTGGTTACCAACAGATATTACTAAAGGTGGTTACTGGAAAGGCGGAAAACACTGGAGTGAAGTTTTAAAAGACGATGCCATAACCTTTATAAATACAGCAAAACAAAAAGAAAAACCTTTTTTTATGTACTTGGCTTTTAATGCTCCGCATGATCCTAGGCAGGCTCCAAAAGCTTACCAAGCTATGTACAATGTAAATAACATTACTATTCCAAAAAGCTTTTTACCAGAGTATCCATACAGGCACAATATTGCTAATGGTGATGATTTACGAGACGAAGCCTTAGCTCCTTTTCCTAGAACAGAGCTTGCCATAAAAACTCATATAAAAGAGTATTATGCTAGCATAACGCACTTAGATGCTCAAATAGGAGACATACTAACAGCATTAAAAAACTCTGGAAAAATAAACAATACGTATATTATTTTTACCTCAGATCATGGCTTAGCTATGGGAAAACACGGTTTACTTGGTAAACAAAATTTATTTGACCACAGTATTAGACCTCCAATGATAATTGTTGGTCCAGATATCCCCAAAAACAAAAAGAATACTGCAGATGTGTACTTACAAGATGCTATGGCAACCTCGTTAGAAATTGCAGGTATACAAAAACCTAATTACATTGAGTTTAATAGCTTTTTACAACTGGCAAAACAAAATAATACAAAAAGCAATTACAAAAGTATTTACGGTGCGTATTTAGATGTACAAAGAATGATTAGAAAAGATGGCTACAAGCTTCTTGTATACCCTAAAATTAAAAAAGTACTACTGTTTAATCTACAAACAGATCCTGAAGAAATGAATAATATTGCTAACCTACCGGAAGAGCAAAACAGGGTGTTACAGTTATTTAATGAACTACAAAAGCTTCAAAAAACAATGAATGACCCGTTAGATATTTCTACGTCTAAACCTCAACTTAAATCAAACTAAAAAATAAACCATATGCAAACATATAAATTAACTGCTTTACTACTTTTTCTGATGTTTTTTTCTTCTTGCCAAGAAAAGGAAATAGAAGTTTTAGCAGACCAAGATTTTAATAAAAACTGGTTATTTATAAAAGATAGTATTCCTAATGCAGAAGCCATAACTATTGATGATAGCAATTGGAGAAAAGTAAACGTACCACATGATTGGGCTATAGAAGGTCCGTTTAGTGATAAAAATAATGCACGTAACGGTGGTTTACCTATAGACGGTATTGCTTGGTACAGAAAACATTTTACTGTAGACGCTAAAAACAAAAACAAACAAATTTCTATAGAGTTTGATGGTGTTATGGATAACTCCAAAGTGTATATTAACGGCAATTTTGTAGGAGAACGCCATTACGGTTACAGTGGGTTTGAGTATGATTTAACTCCGTTTATAAAATTTGGAGAAAACAATGTTATTGCCGTACAATTGGCTCCAGAAATTTTATCTGAAAGATGGTATCCTGGCGCTGGTATTTACCGCAAAGTTCGTTTAAAGTTAAACGAACCAATACATATTCCGCAATGGGGAACATACATTACTACACCTAAAGTAGCTAGTAATAAAGCCGTTGTTAGCGTAGAAACTAAACTAAAAAATACCCTAAATACAACTGAAAACATTGTACTAGAAACTACCATTTTAGACATAAACAATACAACTGTTGCTGTTTCAAGCAACAAAATAGAACTAGCTAAAGCATCTGAACAAAAAGAGGTGCAAAAAATTACAGTTCCTAACCCTATTTTATGGGATATTGGCAAACCAAACTTATACACAGCTGTTAGTCGTGTTATAAAAGATAACAAGACAATAGATGAGTACACTACAGAATTTGGTATTAGAACTATTGAGTTTAAAAAAGAAGGCTTTTACTTAAACGGAAAAGCAGTAGAACTTAATGGTGTTTGTATGCACCATGATCTTGGTCCTTTGGGTGCTGCTGTTAATTATAGAGCTACGGAACGCCAAATGCAAATAATGCAACAAATGGGTGCAAATGCTCTACGTACTAGTCACAACCCACCTTCTACAGAAATGCTGCAGGTTTGTGATAGACTTGGCATTGTGGTTATTGATGAAGCTTTTGATGAATGGAAAGAGGCTAAAGTACCTAATGGTTACCATAAATATTTTGACAAATGGGCAGAGAAAGATTTGCGAGATATGATAAAAAGAGATCGCAACCACCCATCTGTAATTATGTGGAGTATTGGAAACGAAATTTTAGAACAAGGTAAAAAAGATGGCTGGAAAATAGCTAAAATGTTAAATGACATTTGTCATAATGAAGACAATACCAGACCTACAACTGCTGGTTTTAACTATTACCCTGCTTCATTTAAAAACAAATTAGCCTACCAAATAGATGTTGTTGGTGTAAACTACAAACCTGCTTATTATGCAGAAATTAGAGAACAAAACCCTGATATGATTTTTTATGGATCAGAAACATCTTCACAAACAAGTACTAGAGGTTACTATGAGTTTCCATTAAAAGAAAGAGTTAGCAAAGAAACTAATCAGGTTTCTAGTTATGATGTAAATATTGGTCCGTCATGGACATACCCTCCAGAAGTAGAATTTGAAGCACAAAAACAAAATCCACATTCGTTGGGAGAATTTATTTGGACTGGTTTTGATTATTTAGGAGAACCTACTCCTTATGGCGGAAGAGACAACTCTACTAACGGATATTGGAATGATGATTGGCCATCCCACGCATCATATTTTGCACCTGTAGATTTAGTAGGTTTTCCTAAAGACAGGTTTTATTTGTACCAAAGCCAATGGACCACAGAGCCAATGGTACACGTATTACCACATTGGAATTGGGAAGGTAAAGAAGGCCAAAACATACCTGTATACTCGTATACAAATTGTGATGAAGTAGAACTTTTTGTAAACGGTAAATCTTATGGCAAAAAAATAAAAGGAAAAGATACTACTACCATTTTTGCAGAATACAATGGTTTTAAAGGTGGCACTATTGACTCTAAATACAGACTTTCATGGAATGTACCTTACCAACCTGGAAGCTTAAAAGTTGTTGGGTATAAAAATGGAAAACCTGTAGCTACTAAAGAAATTAAAACAGCAGGCAAACCTTATAAAATAAAATTAATAGCAGACAGAACTACTATTAATGCTAGTGGAGAAGATTTATCATTTATTACAGTTAGGGTTGAAGACAAAGACGGTAACTTATGTCCTAAAGCAAATCATCTAATTAATTTTAAAGTATCTGGTAATGGTAATTTAGAAGCTGTTGGCAATGGCAACTCTGCCTCATTAGAGTCTTTTCAGGCAAATTATATTACATCGTTTTACGGTAAAAGTTTAGCCATTTTAAAAGCTACAGAAAATCCTGGTGAAATAACTCTAACAGCTACTGCAGATAACCTTACCTCTGCCACAATAACTATAAAAACTAAATAGGAATGAGTAGCCTTAAAAATTTAATACTTGCTTTTTGTTTTTTTTATTTTGCGCAACTAATAACTGCACAAAAACAACCCAATATTATTGTGGTATTAACAGATGACCAAGGTTGGGCAGATGTTGGTTTTAATGGTGCTACAGATATTCCTACACCAAATTTAGATAGAATAGCTTCTGAAGGTGTAATTTTTTCTAACGGATATGTTTCTCACCCTTATTGCAGTCCGTCTAGGGCTGGATTACTTACCGGAAGGTATCAGGCGCGTTTTGGGCACGACTGTAATATGCCTTATGAAGGAGAAAATGATGCCACAGTTGGTACACCTTTATCAGAAAAACTAATATCTGAAGCATTAAAAGAACAAGGATACAGAACAAGTGCAATTGGCAAATGGCATATAGGAGATCATCCTAATCTGCACCCACCTGCACAAGGTTTTGACCATTGGTTTGGTTTTCCTGGCGGAAGTATGAACTATTGGGGAAAAGCAACAAGCAAAATTCAGACTATTTACCGCAACACAAAGCCAGTTGCAGAGGAAGAACTAACCTACTTAACTGATGATTTTACCAATGAAGCTATCAATTTTATCAACAAAAAAGATAAAAACCCATTTTTTATTTACTTGGCCTATAACGCACCACACGCACCAGACCACGCTACAAAAAAATATTTAGAGCAAACCAAACATATAGAGTATGCTGGCAGAAGTGTTTATGCTGCTATGGTAAATGCTGTAGATGCTAATATTGGTAAAATAGATTCTACTCTTGTTGCTAATGGTATTAAAGACAATACTATTTTAGTTTTTTTAAGTGATAATGGCGGAAGAATACAACACGCAGATAACAGACCTTACAGAGGACACAAAGGAATGTTATTTGAAGGCGGAATAAAAGTACCTTTTTTTATCTCATGGCCAAGCAAAATAAAAGAAGATAGTAAGTATACAAAACCTATATCATCATTAGATTTATTTCCTACACTTTTAAATGCTGCTGGTGGTAATGCTGCTATAGAAAAACAATTAGATGGTGTAGATTTAATGCCTTATTTACTGAATAAAAATAAAGGTACACCGCACAAGACCCTATTTTGGAGATCTTCTGGTAATTTTGAATATGCTGTTAGAAAAGACAAGTACAAATTGTATAAAAGTGCCTATAAAAATAAAACCTTACTTTTTAATATTAAAGAAGATAACTTAGAACGATATGATATTGCTGCCCAACACCCAGAAATATGTATAGATTTAGAAAAGTCTTATACCAACTGGGATGCAAAAAACAAGACTCCTGGTTGGTTAGATCCGCACGCAGAAAATGTAGTTAAAGAGGATAAAAGATGGAGAAAAACACGAGAAAAATCATTAAAAAAGTAATATTTTAGCCACAAAACCAATTCAATGATACATTTACTTAAAAACAAAAAAAGATATATTTACGTTTCGCTGGCAATTGCAACTAGTATTTTTATAAGCAGCTGTAAAGAAACTAAAAAAGAGGCAGACAATTCTGCTAAAAATAAAACAACAATGGAAACCGCCAAACCAAATATTGTTGTTATTTATATGGACGATTTAGGTTACGGAGATATTAGTGCTAATGGTGCTACAGAAATAACTACTCCTAATATAGACAAACTTGCAAATGAAGGCGTTAGGTTTACCAATGGTTATGCAACATCTGCAACCTGTACGCCTAGTAGATATGGCTTACTAACTGGTGTGTACCCTTGGCGTAATAAAGATGCGGCAATTTTACCTGGTACTGCACCACTTATAATTAATACAGAGCAAACTACCATTCCTAAAATGCTTAAAAAACAAGGATACGCTACTGGTATTGTTGGTAAATGGCATTTAGGACTTGGACAAGGAAATGTGAATTGGAATGAACGTGTTTCTCCTGGTCCTAATGAAGTTGGTTTTGATTACTCTTACATTATGGCAGCAACACAAGATCGTGTACCAACAGTTTATATAAAAAACGGACACGTAGATGGTTTAGACCCAAAAGATCCTATAGAAGTAGATTATTCTAAAAATTATGACAACCAACCAACAGGCAAAAACAATCCGGAATTGTTAAGTATGAAATGGCATCATGGACATAATAATAGCATTGTAAATGGTATTCCTAGAATTGGTTTTATGAAAGGTGGTGAAGCTGCCAAATGGAGTGATGTAGATATGGCAGATCATTTTTTAAAAGAAGCTAAGTCATATGTTACAGAGCATAAAAATGAGCCTTTCTTTTTATACTACGCTCTACAACAGCCACACGTACCCCGTACACCACACCCACGCTTTGTAGGCAAATCTGGAATGGGCCCTAGAGGTGATGTAATTTTAGAAGCAGATTGGATTATTGGCGAGTTTATAAAAACATTAGAAGAAGAAAAACTATTAGAAAATACTTTAATTGTATTTACCAGTGATAATGGTCCTGTTTTAAATGATGGTTATTTTGATGATGCGGTAGAAAAATTAGGAAAACATACACCTACAGGTGGTTTAAGAGGTGGCAAATACAGTTTGTTTGATGCTGGTACGCGTGTACCATTTATAACTTATTGGAAAGGAAAAATAAAGCCTGCTGTATCTAATGCTTTGGTTTGCCAAGTAGATTTACTTAGTTCGCTTGCTAAACTTACAGGTAGTAATACAACTACTAATGATAGCGAGCAATTATTAGATGCATTTTTAGGAAAGTCTAACAACGGAAGAAAGCATTTAATTTTAGAAGCCAACAAAAAAACGGCATTAAGGAGTGGTGACTGGGCTTTAATTCCACCCTATAAAGGTAAAGCTATAAATACACAAGTAAATATAGAATTGGGTATAGCTAATGAGTATCAACTTTATAACTTAAAAGAAGATAAACAGCAACAAAACAACTTGGCAGATACAAATGCTAAAAAACTATCTGAACTTGTTTCTATATATACACAATTAAGAGGTGAAACTACTGAAGAAACTGGAGAATTAGAACTTAAATAAATTTAGTTACCCTAAACAACTAAAAGGCCTTGAAAACTATTTTTCAAGGCTTTTTTTTTATACTAACACATTACTTTTTAATGTTAACAATGTCTTTAAAATGTGCAATAAACCATATGTTCTATTTTTCAATACATATCTAATTACCTATTGAGCTAAGAATAAATAATTTTAATTTCTCATAAACCAAACACTTTACAATGAAAATAAAATTAGCACTCTTAAGCTTATTTATTACTGCAATTTCTTATGCACAAAGTAATAATTTACCAGAAGGATTTACAGCTGGTGACAGAACCAAAACAAACTTAAATTTTAACTGGAAATTTCATTTAGGAGATTTACCAAACGCACCAACTGCTATTGACTTTGATGACAACAATTGGGAAAACGTTTCTGTACCCCATGCACCACAACTGGTATCTTATGAGTTAGATAGCGTAAAAGAAACTTGGGTACAAGAAAAGTATTTGCGTGACATTAGTTGGTATCGAAAAAAACTTACTATTGATGCCAATGCTACAGGAAAAATATTTTTAGAGTTTGAAGCCATACACAATGCTACAGAGCTTTGGGTAAATGGTAAAAAAGTTGGCAACTATGCTGTAAATGGTTATGTTCCTTTTTATTTTGATATTACTGACTTTGTAAACTTGGGCAAAGAAAATACTATTGCTGTTAAGGCAGATAATAGTTTTAGTCAGGTAATAGCTCCTGACCCACACAGAACAGATTATGTAAAGTTTGGTGGCTTGTATAGAGATGTTTATTTGGTAACAACCAATAAGTTATACGTTAACTACAACTGGGAAGATTTTAATGCTGGCGTACATATTACCACACCAACAGTAAACAAGCATAACGGAACGGTTACCATAAAAACTACCGTAAAAAACGAAAACGATACAGCCAAAAACACCAAGATTATTACCAAGATTGTTAACAAAGATGGTGTGGTTGTAAAAAAAATTACTTCTACCAAAACAATAGCGCCTAATGCTGTATATACTTTTAGACAATCTGCAACTATAGAAGACAATTACCATTTATGGTCTCCAGATTCTCCCTATTTGTACAGAGCTAACTCTGTTATTTATGATGAAAATAATGCGGTAGATTTTGTAGAGAACAAATTTGGTTTTAGAAAATTTAGCCTAGAAAAAGGTAAAGGGTTTGTTTTAAATGGCGAGCCGTTATTTTTAGTTGGTGCTAACCGTCATCAAAACTACCCAAATGTAGGTGATGCCGTACCTAATTCTTTTCATTACAATGAAGCACTACAATATAAAAAAGCGGGGATGAACATTATTAGAACATCACATTATACACAAGATGATGCTTTTTTACAAGCTTGTGATGAGTTAGGTATTTTGGTTTATGAGGAACCTAGTACTTGGATTTTATGGGGTGATGATGCTTGGTTTTCTAATTTAGAAGCTGCTACAAGAACTATGATACGTAACCACAGAAACCACCCTTCTATTATTGTTTGGGGTGCAGGAATAAACCACAGAGGTCCAGTGCCAAGAATGCAAACTGTTGCTAAAGAAGAAGATCCGTTTAGGCTAACAGCATCTGCATCTAGTCCGTGGAACGGAGTAAAAAATGAAGGTGTTACAGATGTACACGCAACTATGGATTACCGTAGAACAGAATTTCCTGAGAGTGCTTTTACTATGGTTATGGAGCACGGTAGTACGCCAGATTCCGAGGTAAATCAGTTTCATATTTCTAGGTACAAAGGCAATAAAAACAATTTTGCAGCCATAACTTGGTTGGGTGCAGATTACAATCATTTACAACCAGATGTAAATGACGAGCAATGGAAAAGAGATTTTATGACTACATACGGAGTATTATCTGCTTTTAGAGTACCAAAACCGGTGTACTACTGGTATCAATCTGAATTGGTAAAAAAACCAATGGTACATATTGCAGATGAAACGGCTTCTAAAAACGGAAAAGTTAGAATTTTTAGTAATTGCCAAGAGGTAGCGCTTTATCACAATGGTAAACTTATTGCAAGGCAAGTTCCAGATAATAGTCTAACCAAACTAAACCTAAACCACCCTTCATTTACATTTAAATTTAACTGGACAAATGGTACTTTAAAAGCTATAGGTTATACAAATGGAGAAAAAATAACCGAATTTACAAGGCATAAAGAAGAGAGTCCGTATAGATTAAAACTAGATTTAAATATTACAAACCAACCTTTTTATGCTGGCGGATCTGATATAAGACTGGTACACGCATCTATTTTAGATAAAAATGGCGAGGTAGTTACTAACACAAAGCAACGCGTAGAGTTTTTTGTATCTGGTGCAGGAGAATTAATAGACAATGGTAAAATAGATGCTAACCCTGCACGCTCTTTTAACGGTGTTGCATCAATTTACATAAAAGGAAAAAATACTCCAGGTAAAATTACAATTACAGCTAAAGCTAAAGGCTTAAAATCTGCTAAAACAAGTATTACAACATCAGCCTATAATACAAATGAAATTGTAAATAATGCTACTCCTATTTACGATTTTCCTGTAACCCGTGTAGACATTGGAGGCAACAAACAATTGGTACAATTTGATTGGGAAGAATGGACCGGTAACAGCAATGCCAACTTAACTTACAACTTAAAGGATTTTAATGCTACTATAGCGGTTAGTGCTACAGACAACATTAAATGGTTAGGAGATACCGCAATGTTAGGAGATTTAAGCTTTGTAGGTACAGATGGTTTATATTCTGAAAAAGGAAATTTAAGTCTTAGCATAAATAATTTAAAAGCAGGTAATTATGAAATAGAAACATTTCACCATACCAGAAGAGGCAATGTTAAAATGACCAACGAAATTGAAGTACAAGTTGTAGATGTTAATGGTGCTTTTTCAAGAAAATCTGATGATCATATAGTAGATTATTACCAGAATGATAATACAGGAGAACGTAAACCTTTATCTATAACATCTAAGTTTTCTGCAGACGGTAAAAGTACAATAACCATCAACTTTAAAAATTTAAACAATGTAGGTGATATGTGGCTAAACGGCTTTGTATTAAAACAAGTAAAATAATGCATTTTACCAACACCTAATTAACCAACCAATAAACCAAAAAACAATGAAAATAACACTAAAAAAACACTTGTTTTGGCTGTTTTTACTATGTTTTACTAGCATAACAGCACAAGAGCAAAATGAAAAAGTAATTTTTATTAAAGAACCAAATACTACTTTGCAAGCTAATACAACATATGAGTTTACTATTGGTTATGTTGCTTTAATTGATAGTGATTTAAGTGTTGAACTTAGTGGTGGACCCTCTAAATTTTATGCTGGCAGCAAGGTGAAAGTAAAAAAAGGTCAGGGTATAAAAAAGTTAACTATTACCACTAATAAAAAACCAACTAACGGCAAAGGCTATAAACTTGTTTTAAGTTTAAGAGATGTAAATGGCAATTGGAAAACTACACGTACAGGGCAGGTTATTAGTAACATAGAAATGGTTAAACAAGCTGTTTCATTTTCTAACAATGTAACGTTTTCTCCACTTTTGGCTACTAATATTGCTAGTAATCCAAAATACAATGTGCCAGTAAGTTACATTACAAAAGAACCAATATTTATACAAGCTGCAATTTGGGAGGGTGGTAAATGGTTAGCATCATCAGACCGTATAAAGGTATCTACTGGTAAAGGAGATAAACAGTTAACTATAAATTACAATACACCTTTAGAGGGAAAAAATTACAAGTACTCTGTTTCTTTTGGTAGTCAAGAAGATTTTAGTAATAAAACGTATGTAAGTAAAGAAATATCTGGTCTAAAAATTACCAAACCTCAAAAACAACTTACCATAGTAGAGATTAATGATAAAAGCATTCAGGTATCTTTAAACAAAACAGCTAAAGTTTTAACCTTACCAAGTGCAACTGCATTTAAATACATAAAAATAATAACATTAAAAGGAGAAACGGTTTTAGAGGTAAAAGATAGCAAGTCTGTAGCTCTTAACAACTTGCCTAAAGGTGGATATTTTGCTATTACAAGCGACAATAATTATTACAAATTTGCAAAATTTTAAACATATGAAAAATAAAATTTTAACGCTTATAAGTATTACACTTTGCTCATTCTGTTTTTCTCAGAACAATAGTGTACAAATAGATTTTACCACTCAAAAGTTTATTGGAGATAAAAGTGAATTAAGCCGAGAAAAATACTTTGCAATGCACGCTTCATACAATGACGGTGCTTTGGCAGACGACCCCAATTATTTATTTAACGATTTAGGTATTAAATTTGGAAGAACATTTGCTGGACCAGGGCCTTTTTCTAAATATAAAAAAGGAGATTTATCTGTAAATAATGCTACTAAATTAGCCTTAGCAAATGCACAGAGGTTTAAAAAAGCACCTTTATTTGCTACACAAAAAACAACAGATTTAATTATTACAAACCACCCTAGAGATGCTTATAAACTAGGAATGGATTTTGAAAAAGCCGCTACTTTTAACGTAGCATATATTAAAAAAGCATACCCAGTAATGCCTAAATATTATGAGGTTATGAATGAGCCTTTTGTACACGCAAAAGATTTTGTAGATAGTTATGATAAGACTCCTAAAGTAATTTCAGAAATGTCTGAATTTCATAAAATAGTAGCAGATAAAGTACACGCAGAAATTCCTAATATTATGGTTGGTGGTTATAGCGCTGCTTGGCCAGAATATGACAAAAATAACTTTGCTATTTGGAACACCAGAATGAAGGTTTTTATGGATACCGCTGGAGAAAGTATGCAATTTTTTGCTACCCATATTTATGATGGCAGAAATGTAGAAGGCGACTTTAATTATAGGTCTGGTAGTAATTCTGAAGCTATTTTAGATTTAATTGAGTCTTATAGTTACCAAAAATGGGGTGTTGTAAAACCTCATCTTATATCGGAGTATGGTTACACTGCAAAAGGTTTACAAGGACAACCTTATTCTGCTGCACTAAATGGTATTTGTTTAACATCATACAATAACATATTAATGTCTTTGTTAGACAAACCAGACAGGTTGCTAAAAGCTGTACCATTTATTACTGGCAAAGCAACGTGGTTTTATAAAGATAGTAGAAACCCAGATGGTCATCCTTACCCTTGGGTATTACTACGCAAAGGAAAAAATGGAGCGTACAAATACACGCATCTAAGAAAATTTTGGCAGCTTTGGAAAGGTGTACAAGGCAAACGTATTTATGCAACATCTAACAATCCAGACATACAAGTACACGCGTTTGCTAATAAAAACAAAGGGTATGTTGCTTTAAACAATTTAGCTGGTGATGCACAAACTATTAATATAGACTACCTAAACACTAGCAACCAATTGGTAAACAACTTAACTATAAAAAGGTCTTACAATAATAAAAATGGTATTCCTAAGCTTGTTTTTTTTACCAATGAAAAAGCTGTAAAAGAACTAACTTTAAAACCTGGAGAAACTATTATTTTAGATTATGACCTAGCAGATTATACGTTTTCTAATGTTATAAAAGAAAACAACTATTATGCAAAAACTTGCTTACAAGAAATAAAAGCTAATGCTCCTATTACTTTTACTGTTAACAATGTAATTTCTACTAATAAAGGAAATGCTACTTTAAAAATGGGACTTGGTAGAGCTCATAATTTATCTAAAAAACCTATTGTTAAAATAAATGGTATTAAAGTCACTGTACCTAACAATTGGGCTGGGTATGACCAAGCCGGTAGAGAGCAATTTTTTGGTGTAATACCAATACCTTTAACTGTAAGTAATATTAAAAACGGAGTAAACACCGTAGAGCTCACTTTTCCTGATTCTGGAGGTTATGTAAGTTCTATTATTTTAAATACAGAAAACTTAAAAAAATAATTATGTTTAGGCACTACAAAACTTATTTTATAGGTGTTATATGTTTGGCGTTATTAGTTGGCTGTGAGTCTAAAAAACAAACTACAATAGCTAAAAAAAATACCAAACCAAATGTAATTTTAGTAATTACAGATGACCAAGGTTATGGAGATGTAGGTGCTCTAGGAAATACAGTTATAAAAACACCTAATATAGATAAGTTGTATTCTGAAAGTTACCACCTAACTAATTTTCATGTTAGTCCTACTTGCGCTCCTACCCGCGCCGCTTTAATGACGGGTAGGTACGCAAATAGTACAGGTGTTTGGCACACTGTTGGTGGTTGGTCTTTACTTAGAGAGCAAGAAAAAACTTTGGGTAATATGTTTGAAGAAGCAGGCTACTCTACAGCTGCCTTTGGCAAATGGCATTTGGGAGACAACTATCCGTTTAGACCGCAGGATAAAGGTTTTCATGAAACAGTAATGCACGGTGGTGGTGGTGTACAACAAACCCCAGATTATTGGAACAACACCTATTTTAACGACACCTATTTTCATAACGGAAAACCAGAAAAATACAATGGCTATTGCACAGACGTTTTTTTTACAGAAGCCATAAATTTTATTCAAAAAAGCAAAGACAAGCCCTTTTTCTGTTACATAGCACCTAATGCACCACACGGTCCTTACAATGTTCCTAAAGCGTATTACAATTTGTATAAGGATTTAAACGATACCATTTTAGCAGATACACAAAAGCGTTTTTATGGAATGATTACTAATATTGATGACAATTTTGGAAAGCTCAGAAAAAAACTTACGGAACTAAAAATAGCGGACAATACCATTTTAATTTTTATGACAGATAATGGCACATCTGCTGGTTATTATAATAAAAAAGGTAAAGTTACGGGCTACAACGCAGGTATGCGCGGAACCAAAGGTAGCCAATATGACGGCGGACATAGAGTGCCATTTTTTATACATTGGAAAGATGGTAAAATTAATACCGCTAAAGATATACATACACTTGCTGCACAAATAGATATTTTACCAACATTGGCTGAGTTATGCAACATAAAATTACCTAAAAACCATTTAGATATAGACGGACAAAGTTTGGTTGCAGTATTAAACGGAAAAGACTCTTTAAACAATAGACTTTTAATTACCGACTCTCAACGTGTTCAAAACCCAGAAAAATGGAAAAGCTCTGCTGTAATGCAAGGCAATTGGCGTTTAATTAACGGTAAAGAACTGTATGATATTAGCACAGATGTTGGTCAGCGAAACAATATTGCAGCTACCAATAAAGAAAAGGTAGCAGAAATGAGAAGCTTTTACAATAACTGGTGGACACAAGTATCTAAAGACTTTAATAAAGAAATTTACTTTAAAATAGGTTCTAGTAAAGAAAACCCTATTACACTAACTGCACATGATATACACGGCAAAGAAACTATGCAACCCTGGAACCAAATACAAATTAGGCAAGGTAAAATTGGTGCTGGTTACTGGAGTGTAAATATTTTAGAAGATGGTAATTACCAAGTTGCTTTAAGGAGGTATCCTATAGAGTCTAACTTACCTATTAACTCTACTACCCCAGCAATAACAACTTCAGAACTGGTAGGTTTAGAAAAAGATATTCCTGAGGGGAAAAGCTTAAATTATAGTAGAGCTTCTATACAGTTTAAGCATCAAATAGTTTCAGAAATTGATGTAAAAGAGAATGATTTATCAGCAAACTTCAATATCAATTTAAAAGCAGGTAAAACTAAATTATATGCAAATTTTATTTCTGATAAAGGAGAAAAGAACGTGGCTTACTATGTGTACATTAAAAAGTTATAAAATGAAAAAATTACTTTTTGTATTTCTAATATGCACTGCTTTTTGCAAAGCTCAAGATAAACCAAATATTGTATTTATACTTACAGATGACCAATCTTATGATTTGCTTGGTTGTACAGGAAATACAATTGTAAAAACTCCAAATATAGATAAACTAGCAGATAATGGTATATTATTTACTAATGCACACGTTACAAGTGCTATATGTACGCCAAGCAGAATTTCCATTTTATTGAGTCAGTATGAGCGTAAACACGGTGTAAATTTTAATTCTGGCACTAGTGTTTCTAATGCTGCTTGGCAAAACTCATATCCTGTTGTTATGCGTAATAATGGGTATTACACATGCTGGATTGGCAAAAACCACGCTCCTATTGGCAAAGGTGGTTACCATAGCGGATTAATGGAAAAAAGCTTTGATTATTGGTATGCAGGACACGGACATTTAGGGTTTTACCCAAAAGACAATCACGCTATTTTTAATGATGCTATAGCTTTTACACAACCCGAAATTATTAATGAAGCAGTAAATGATTTTTTAGACCCTAATGCACGTAAACTAAAAGGTGCATTACACTTTTTAGAAAATAGACCAACAGACAAACCTTTTATGCTTTCTGTAAACTTTAATTTACCACACGGAGCAAGTACAAAGTCTATGAAATTAAAAGATAGTGATGATGATATATACAAAACCTTATACAGAGATATAGCTATTCCGTTACCTGATAATTATATTGCAAAAAAAGACATTACCACACCTAAATTACCTGCTAGCCTATTGCATACAGAAGATAGGCAAACTGGTTACAATTATGTAGATACACCCGCAACAATTAAAGAGCGTTACATAAGAGAGCTACAAGCAATGACTGGTATAGATAGACTAATTGGCAACCTACTACAAAAATTAAAAGCTCTTAAGTTAGATAAAAATACCATTATAATATTTACATCAGACCATGGGCTTTTTGGTGGGCAACAAGGTCTTGGCGGCAAAGCTCTTTGTTATGAGCAAACTACACACGTACCCATAATAGTGTACAACCCAAAAGCCAAAAAAAAACTAAAAGGGATTAAGAGTAATGCTTTAGTACAATCTATAGATATTGCCCCTACTATGCTTGCTATGGCAAGGGTATCTATCCCAAATACCTATCAAGGAAAAAATATAAGTAGTCTTATTAATGGCTCTAAAACTGAGGTTAGAGAATATGTTTTTACAGAAAATTTATGGTCTACACATTTTGGAAACCCTAGATGCGAGTCTGTGCAAACAAAAAATTGGAAATACATTAGGTACTACAAAAACAACAATTTTTCTGCAGCTAAAGAAATAGCATATGCAAAAGAATTTAACATTCCTGTAAATGAAATGTTGTATAAAATGCATGATCCTGGTATTGCTGTATATAGAAATTATATAGAGGCTCCTTTATTAGGAGAACAACCAGTTTATGAAGAATTGTACAATTTAAAAGATGATGCTTCAGAGTTACATAATCTAATTCACAAGCCAGCTTATAAATCAATTTTAGACAACCTTAAAAAACAGTGGAAAATAGAAATAACTGCCGCTAGAGGCACTAAAAAGACTGAAGTTTACAGGTATACAAATGACGCTTACCCAAATGCAAAACACTAACATTAACTAATAAAACACTATTAAACATTGGTAATTATGACTAAAACATTTAAAATTATATTCATCTTTTTAATGATTTCTATTTTGGCTTGTAGTAATTCTGATAATGATGAAGCTGATGTAACTACTAATGAAAAAGAAATTAAAAATCAGGAAGAAGAAAATGAAGTAGACTCCACTAAACCTACTTTTTTAGAAAATGAAGATCCTAAACCATCTGAAAAAAAATGGGTTAAAGTAGAAGAACTTTCTGATGAATTTGATGGTGATGAATTAGACACAAACAAATGGAACCCTACTCCAGAATTTATTTGGAATGGTCAAGACAGAGGATGGTACGGATCTAGCAGATCACTTTTTGAAGCAGATAACGTAAGTACAGGTAATGGTTTTTTAAGAATAGAAGGTGAAAAGTTTAATAGCCCCAAATATTCTCCTAAAGACAATACCAGTGAGGCTCCGCAACGTAGATATGGTGGAGCTTATGTGTACGGAAAAACTTTAGCCGAGCCTGGTTACTACATAGAAGCCCGTATGAAAGCAAGTAAAACAGCTATGTCTGCTGCTTTTTGGCTTAAGTCTGAGACAAAACCGTGTACCGATAATTTTAACGATGGTGAAAACCTAGAAATTGATATACAGGAATGTGTGGGCATATTTACAGGAGAATTAGGTGATGAATGGACTAATGATGACTGGGCGGTAAATTCTGAATGGGATAAAATTTTTCATTACAACACGCACAGACACAATAGCCCTTGTAACAATATTGGAGAAAGACAAACTAAAGGAGGTAAAACAAAT
This sequence comes from Cellulophaga lytica DSM 7489, assembly GCF_000190595.1. NCBI lineage: Bacteria > Pseudomonadati > Bacteroidota > Flavobacteriia > Flavobacteriales > Flavobacteriaceae > Cellulophaga > Cellulophaga lytica. The sequence continues at coordinate 459,957 of NC_015167.1, forward strand.
TTTGATAAAAAAAATGCTGATGAATTTCATATTTATGCAGCATATTGGCATGCAGATGGTAGTAAAATTGACTTTTATATTGATGGTGCCCTAGAAAAATCTGTTACCCCAGTAATTCCTTTTAAAGGAGCTCTACGCTTAATTATGTCTAGTAATTTTTATGATTGGATTGAGGAAATAAATGCAAAAGAAATGGGATTTGAAAATCCTTTAGAAGAAAGATATACAAGGTTTGATTGGGTAAGGGTATGGAAGCTTGAAGAGCTATAAAATTTAAACTATTACAGAAGCTTCTTCTTTTAAAAATAAAACTAGTTTGTGATTTTATAAAAAACTCTAAAAAAAATATCATAAACTATAAAAACGGTACTGTTTAGTTAAAATCTAGTTGCCTTAACACATATCAGTTAAAACTAAAAATCATTTATGGTAGTATTATAGTAGTTTATTTCCCTCAATATATTTCTCTTAAACTAATTTTATCTACTAATTAAGAAATTAAACTGTTGATGAGAAAATATTTAATATATCTTTTATTTTACGTACCAAGCACACTTAGTACTTTTTCACAAACAAATATATTATTTATAGAGTCTGATGACCAAAGCAACCAAGCCATTGGAGCATATGGCAATACGTTTATGGTTACGCCAAATTTAGACAAGCTAGCAGAAGAAGGCACTTCCTTTACTGCTGCATATAATATGGGTTGCTGGTCACCAGCAGTTTGTATTCCTAGTAGAACTATGCTTATGTATGGTAAGTACTTATGGAAATCACAAAAAATAAACAAACAAAATGCTCCCAAATCATTTCCAGAAAAACTACATAATAACGGCTACCACACCTATATAACTGGTAAATGGCACGCAATGGGTAAAAGTGTAAAAAACATTTTTGATGAAACAGGTACTATACAACCAGGACAATTAAAAACGTACAACTCCCCAGCCGGACATATTACAGATATTACTGCTAATGAGGCTATAAACTTCATAAAAAACTACAGCAGTAAAAAACCCTTTTTTGCATATGTTGCGTTTAACGCTCCACATGTTCCTAGGCAAACTACACAAAATTACTACGATTTATACCCGGTAGACAAGGTTAAATTACCTCCTAGTGTTGTAGATAATACACCACTAAACACCAATGTTAAATACCAATACACAAATAACCCCTTAAGTGCAAAAACAATGCAAAAACGTGTACAGCAAAATAATGCAATGGTAACACATATGGACACACGTATAGGAGATATTATTAATACATTAAAAGAAAAAGGAATATATAATAATACTATTATTGTTTTTACATCCGACCATGGAATTAACTTTGGTGAAAATGGAGTTGCCGGAAAAGTATGTTTGTATGAACCTAGCGTTACTGCTCCTCTAATAATAAAAGCCCCAACTGTAAAACAAAACAATAAAATAACAGCTCGTGTTTACTTGCAAGATGTTGTACCCACCTTATTTAGTTTATTAAAAATTAAAGATAAAGAAGCTACAGACTTTAAAAGTTTAATGCCATTACTTATAAATTCTAAAAAAACTAGAGAGTCTATTTACCTAGCTATGTTTAATGATCAAAGAAGCATTATTCATAAAAATAATAAATTGATATTATACCCTAAAACCGGCACTATTGAAATGTATAACTTAAAAAAAGATCCATGGGAGACTAACAATATTAGCGCTATAAAAAGGAACCAAAAAACTATTAAAGACCTACTAACCAGGCTTAAAAAATGGCAAATTAAAACTGATGACGAAACAGATTTAAGCATATTTTATAACCAGTACAATTAATAATATTTTTTGCGTACAGATTATAATAAGTTATACTTCTATGAATAAAAAATACGAAGCTATTTTAAAACTACTGCTGTAATAATCCTGTTTTATCATAAAAACATAACTAAGTAATATTTTTTAAGTAAAATAAAACCATTTATGGTAGTATTCTACTAGTTTATTTCTCTTAAATATTTAATAGGTTACTATTCTTATTTTTAAACTATAAATAAAAATGAAACATTTTTTTTTGCTTTTTTATATAAGCTTTAGCGTATCTGTATTTGCTAATGATTATAATATTATGGATTACGGTGCCAAAGCTAATGGCAAAACCTTAGACACAAAAGCCGTACAAAAAACAATTGATTTATGCTCTAAACAGGGTGGAGGAAAAGTTGTAATTCCTGCTGGAAAAACTGTACTTATTGGCACTATATATTTAAAAGATAATGTAACACTTTATCTAGAAAATGGCTCTATTCTTTTAGGCAGTCCTGATTACAAAGACTACGCAACAAATACACATAAAAACACCTATAAAAATGAACCTCATATGGATAGGTGTTTAATTTTTGCAAAAGAAGCAAACTCCTTTTCTATAGAAGGTAACGGCACAATTAATGGCAATGGGTTTCCTAAGAATTTCACAAAAGCTAAAGGAGGTAGACCAATGGTGTTGCGCTTTCTTAATTGTAATAATATTAAAATTAAAAATGTTACCCTTATAAATTCTGCTTCTTGGACTTCTGCTTGGTTATATTGTAATGAAATTGTTGTAGACGGTATTAAAATTATAAGTAGAGTTAACCAAAACGGAGATGGTTTAGATTTTGATGGTTGTACTAACGTACGTGTTTCTAATTCTTCTTTTAATACTAGTGACGACTCTATTTGCTTGCAAACATCTAGACCAGATAAGCCTTGTAAAAACATTGTAATTAACAATTGTGTATTTACCAGCAAATGGGCAGCTATGCGTATTGGACTAGCTTCTAGGGGAGATTTTGAATCCGTTACTGTAAGCAACTCTACATTTCATGATATACAAGATTCCGGACTAAAAATACAAATGAATGAAGGTGGTGAAATGAAAAATATGATTTTTTCTAACATTGTTATGAAAAACGTTCCTAGACCAATTTTTATGACTTTTTGCCAACAAAGAGCAGGTGTAGACTCGCCTTTAAAAATGCTTCCTATGAAAGCTATGCACTCTTTCTCTTTTAATAATATTGTTATAGATAACAGAGAACTAGACAAAAATTCTGTTATTTTTTTAACTGGTATGCCTAAAAACTACATAACAGACATACAGCTAAATAATATACAAATGACGGTTTCTGGTGGTGGAAATACAACAGATGCTAACAAAAAAAATATAAAAGAATACACTTTAGAAACACTAGGTAATTGGTGGCCAGAATTTAGGCTGGTTGGTACATTACCCGCCTCTGGAATTTATGCCAGACATGTAAATGGTTTGTTTATTAATAACTTTTATTTAAATACTGTTTTAGATGATAAAAGACCTCCTATTGTTTTAAATGACGTTCTTAATTTTTATGGTAATTCTATTTTTTTAAACCGAAAGAAACTAACTGTTAACAACCATTAGTATGAAACATAAAACCTATATACTATTACTATTGCTATGTTTTTGCTCTTACGGTAAAGCACAACAACCTAATATTGTTTGGATTGTTTCTGAAGATAACTCTAAACACTATTTAAAGTTATTTAACAAGCACGGTGTAACTACTCCTAACATAGAAAAACTAGCTAAAAAAGGAATTACTTTTACCAATGCTTTTTCTAATGCTGCTGTTTGTAGTGCTGCAAGATCTAGTATTATTACAGGTGTTTACGGACCAAAATTGGCATCGCACTACCACAGGTCCGAAAAAAAAATTGTGCTACCAAATACAGTAAAGATGTTTCCTGTGTATTTACAAAAAGCAGGTTACTATACCGCCAATAATGCAAAAGAAGACTATAATATTGTTAAAAACAAAGACGTTTGGGACGATTCTTCTAGAAAAGCAAGCTGGAAAAACAGAGCTAATAATCAACCTTTTTTTTATGTACACAACTTAGGTACAACCCACGAAGGAAGTTTACATTTTTCTGAAGAAGAAATGAACTCTCACAAAACCAAAACTAATGTGCAATCTGTTTTTGTACAACCAAACCACCCAAATACAAAACTATTTAAGTACACCAATGCATTTTACCGAGACAAAATTATGGCAATGGATAAAGAGGTAGGTGCTGTTATTAATGCTTTAGAAAAAGACAAGCTGTTAAGCAATACCATTATTTTTTATTACGGAGACCACGGTGGTGTTTTGCCTAACAGTAAAGGGTATTTAAAAGAAACAGGATTACAGGTTCCTTTGGTTGTTTATATACCAGAAAAATATAAAAAAATGTCTCCTTTTACTATTGGTACTTCAACTAACACATTTGTTAGTTTTATAGATTTTAGTGCTACAGTTTTAAATTTAGCAGGTGTTACAATTCCTAAATCTATAGATGGTTCTGCTTTTTTGGGTGAATCAGTAAAACAAAAAACCATTAACAACAATTCTACTTTTGGTTACGCAGATAGGTTTGATGAAAAGTATGATATGGTTAGAAGCATTAGAGAAAATAACCTAAAGTACATTAGAAATTTTCAGCCTTTTAACATAGATGCTTTAATGAACAACTACAGGTACAAACAACTTGCCTACAAACAATGGAGCACGCTAAACCTACAAAACAAACTTAACCCTATACAGTCTAGTTTTTTTAAGCCCAAAATGGTAGAAGAATTGTATGATGTAAAAAAAGACCCTTATGAAACCAATAACTTGGCTAAAAATGCTGCTTACAAGCATAAAATAATAGCTTTTAGGCAAAAGATGAATACTTGGCAAAAAGCTATGCCAGATCTATCATTTTATCCAGAGCATATACTAGTGGAGCAAGCTTTTAAAAATCCGTTAGCTTATGGTAAAAAACATCAAAAAAAAATAAATAAGTACATTAAAATAGCCAATCTACAGCTTATACCATTTAAAGAGGCTAAAACAAAACTTAAAAAACATTTACTATCTAAAGATAAAACAGCACGTTATTGGGCGTTAATAACAAGTACAAGTTTTGGTAGCAAAGCAACTAGTTTATCAGACCTAATTAAAAATATAATGCTTACAGATACAGATATTGTAAATAAAATGAGAGCTGCAGAGTTTTTGGCTATAGCTGAAAAAAAAGATACTTCTAAAAATTTAATTCAGCTTTTATATCAATCTAAAAAACCAAAAGAAGCACTTTTAATACTTAATAGCATTGTACTACAAAAAGATTTTTACCAGAAATATACGTTTACTATTAACCAAAGTAAACTACATACTACTGTTAAAAATAATATGCTAATACAAGAGCGTTTAAAGTACTTACAAAACCAAATATAAAACCTTAAACTAACTAAAATGAAATCTATTTTACACGTAACTAAAAAAATTACACTACTTATTATTTTTATAAGTGTTGGACAATCTTTTGCTCAAAAAGCTCCGTTTTTTAAAGATGGACAAGATCCAAAACCTAACCATAAAAAATGGAAATTGGTAAAAAATATGTCTGATGAATTTAAAGGCAAAAAAGTAAATGAGAGTAAATGGCAAATATCTGGACAAGGATGGATTGGGCGTGCTCCAGGATTATTTTTGGCAGAAAATATTAAAGTTAAAGATGGTAGCTTACAAATTACAACCACTTTATTAGATAAGCCCGTTACTAAAAATGGTAAAGTGTACACCCATGGCGGTGGTTATGTTGGCTCTAGAAACGCAATGAAATACGGGTATTACGAGTGTAAAATGAAAGCCAACAAAACCTTTATGTCTTCTACCTTTTGGCTAATAAATGAATCTAGAGAACAAAATGGATGTAATAAAAGAGTTACAGAACTAGATATACAAGAAACTGTTGGGCAAATTGTTAATAAGGCAGAATGGATGAAGTATTTTGATGAATCTATGAACTCTAACACACATAGTAGAAATATTCCTGAAGGCTGTGATTTTGAAAAAGGCTCTGTTAAATCTAAAGGAAAACTTGATACTAAAACTTATGAAGATTTTCATGTGTATGGTGTTTGGTGGAAATCTAAAGATGAAATTTTGTTTTTTATGGATGGTAATTTTGTATCTAAAGTAAAACCTGCAGCAGACTTTAATATAGAAATGTATTTAAGAATGGTTGTAGAAACGTATAACTGGAATCCGGTTCCTGAAGATGGCGGAATGAACGGTTCTAAAGAAGAAAGAACTACTACTTATAACTGGGTAAGAACTTGGAAATTAATTGATACTAAATAATATGAAAAGACTAAAAATAACATTAATAATAAGTTGCCTTTTTTTAACGGCTAATACTGTTTGCGCACAAAATTTTCCGTTTGCATTACCTAAACAAAAACCTAACCAACCGTTAAGTGAGGCTATGCAACGTAATTATGATAATTATTTAGCGCCAAGACCAGAAGACAACGAGTTGTACTCCTTATTTAAATATACAAAATTAGAGGGGTTAGATTATAGCAATGGAGACGGAACTGTTAGCCGTAGAGATCCTTCTAAAATTATTTTTGAAAACGGGAAGTATTATGTTTGGTACACACACAGAAAAACCAAAACACCTCCTAAAGGTGCTAAACAGGCTACAGAGACTATACCTTCTGCAGATTGGGATTTATCTGAAATTTGGTATGCTACCAGTTTAGATGGGTTTAACTGGGAAGAGCAAGGTGTTGCAATACCTAGACCTCCTAAACCAGAATTGGGTCACAGATCTGTTAGTACTGCTGATATTTTAAAATGGAAAGGAAAGTACTATATGTACTACCAAGGTTTTAGTGAAGCCAGTGGTTTACGTGGTGATGATTGCCCTGTATTAATGTCTTATGCAGATTCTCCTGATGGGCCTTGGACAGCAACTAATAAAATTGTGATCCCTAACGGACCAAAAGGTGCGTGGGATCAGTTTTCTATACATGACCCATATCCTTTAGTGTATAAAGATAAAATTTACTTGTATTACAAATCTGATTTTGATGGAAAACCTGATTTGGTAAGAATGCAAGGTTTGGCTACTGCAGATTCTCCTTTTGGGCCTTTTACTAAAAATAAACTAAATCCAGTTTTAGCATCTGGTCATGAAACTACTATGTTCCCTTTTAAAGAGGGAATTGCTGCTTTAACAATTAGAGATGGTAATGAGCACAACACCGTACAGTTTGCAAAAGATGGTGTTAATTTTAAGATTGCCTCTATAGTAGAAATGATGCCTACAGCAGCAGGACCTTATGTACCTGATGCCTTTACAAATACTAAAAATGGCACCGGAATTAGTTGGGGATTATCTCATTTTACAAATGCAACAACTTGGGATAAAAACCATGCTGTTTTAGTACGTTTTGACTGTGATTTGAGTACTGCTATTAACGATCCTGAAATGAAAAAACACCACGTTTATCACAGACCAGAGGTATATTTAAAACAAAGTTTAAGTAAAAAACAAAAAGAACGTATTACTGCAAGTAATAAAGAATTACAAAAGTCCAAATAATAAATAACATCTTAAAAAAAGCCCAAACAGTTAAACTACCTGTTTGGGCTTTTTTATGGTATAAATATCTATTTAAATTTTAGTTTTCTCTCCTGGATCTCTGTATGTGTTGTAGGTTGTAAAAAGGCTTTTTACTTTAGATGCAAACTCTGGTTTGTGTATTAAATTTTGCTTTTCATTTTCTATAACATTATTATTTAAATTAAATAATGCTACTGGAGTTCTAGTACTATTAGTTTTATCTTTTTTATCAAAAGCTATAATTAATTTCCATCCATCTTTAATAATAATTGCTTCTTTACCAGTACCAGATTGTGTAACTAAATAAGGGTGCACTTCTTTACTTTTGTTTTCTCCTGTAAAAATTGGCAATAAGTTGGCTGAATCATTAGCTTGGCCTTCTTCAATTTCTTGGCTTGTAATTGCTGCCAAGGTTGCTAAAATATCTATAGTTAAAATTGGTATTTTAGATGTAGAGTTCTTCTTAATTTTTTCTGGCCACCAAGCAATAAAAGGTACTCTGTGTCCGCCCTCATAAGCTTGGTTTTTTCCTCCTCGGTAAATATCGTTGGATTTGTGACCAGATTGTATGCTTTTCCCTTTTAATAACCCCCCATTGTCTGATGTAAACAAAATTATAGTATTATCATAAACACCTTTCTTTTTTAATGCTGCTACCAGCATAGCCATTTGTACATCTAACTCTTTAACCATATCTAAATGTTTAGATGGTGTTTGGCCTGCTATTTTTTCACCATTTAGCCTTTTTGTAGGCGTGTGTGGCAAATGCACTGCTAAAGAACAGTAATACATAAAAAAAGGTTTGTTTGTATCTGCTTTAGCAATATAATCTACTGCTTTATTTACAAGTAAAGGTCCCATATTGTGCGGGTCCCAATTTGTATCTCCTAAGCCTTCATCTTTATCTAAAGTAACCCCTTTTTTGGTCATATTCTCCTGTGATATATAGCCAATTTCTGAGTTTTTTTCTAAAGGCATCCACTCTTGATTTTCATACACAACATAAGGTACATTTTGTATTCCTGCAGGGAAAGTTAAACTATAGTCAAAACCATTATCTAGTGGTCCTTTACCTACTATTTTACGTACATCTACGCCTAACTCTACTCTTTTTCTAGGAGACCTGTATATTTGCCTGTCACTACCTTTTTTAAAAAAATCCATTCCAAACCCCCATTTGCCTAAAAAAGCTGTTTGGTATCCTGCATTTTTCATAAGCTTACCAAGAGTTAATTGGTTTGGCTTAATTGGTGATGCCTCATAAGCTCCCCAAACACCCCAAGGAGCATAACTACGGTAGCAATTATTCCCTGTCATTACTGCATATCTAGATGGTGCACATAATGCCGCAGGAGAATGTGCATCTGTAAAAACCATTCCGTTTTTAGCTAAATTATCTATAGCTGGTGTTTTTAAAACCACATTGTTGCTATGCATTTTTCTGTAATAAGAAATATCTCCTACACCTATATCATCTGCTAAAACAACAATTACATTAGGCTGTTTTTGCGCAAAAATCTGTGTTGAAAAAACAACACATATCACAAATATGTACTTTTTAAACATTCTTATTATTTTAACATTAACCAATTTAGATTTACAATTTTATCGGCACCCCAAACAGATTTAAAAACAACTACAATATTTTGCATACCAGAAACCTTTTTTAAAAGATTTGTTTCTATGGTTTGCCAACTATTCCAGCCACCAGTATATTTTATAGGAAACTCTGCAATTAAATCTCCCTTAGGATTTCCCAAACGTACCTCCATAGAACCTATTCTTTGTCCGCTTGCTACGCGTGCAACTATTTTTTTAGCAGAACCACTTGCAAAATCTACATTATTAAACCTTACGTTACTCATCATTTTGGTATTTGTAACCATCCACCCAATAGGCTCATTACCACCTACAAAACTAGTTTTTGCTCCACTAATATCATTATACCTATCTACTTGTATTTTTTCTCCTATTGTTGGTGCTCCTATGCCTCTTAATGTTGGCTTTACACGGGCTATGCTACCATCTTCTTTAAATGTCATATAATCTGCACGCATAGATCTTAATTTATTGTAACCGCTAATTTCCCACCAGTGATAAAACAATATCCATTTTCCTTTATAGTTTACAACAGAATGGTGATTGGTACCATTGCCAAGGTTGTCCATTATTTTGCCTCTATACGTAAAAGGCCCTAAAGGATTGTTACTTGTAGCGTATGCAATAGTGTATCCTTCATTTGCAAATACATGCGCAAAAGTTAAATAATATATACCATTTACTTTTATAGGAAAAGAACCTTCTTTATAGCCAGCAGGCAACCCTTCTATTTTTATAGGTTTTGCAGCTATTTCTTTCATATTATCTTTTAATGGAGTAACATATAATTTTTCTCCTCCACCAAAATATAAATAAGCTTTACCATTATCATCTAACAACAAGCCTGGATCTATACCTTCTACACCTTTAATGTAATTTTTTTCCCATTTAAATGGCCCAGTAGGATTTTTAGATGTACCTACGCCTATACGCCTAAAGGAAGATTTATCTAATGGTTCTGCAGGGTAATAATAGTAGTATGTATCTCCTTTTTTAATGCAATCTGGGGCCCACATACCGTAGGAATTTTTTTTACCCCAAGGCACACTATTTTGATCTAAAACCACTCCATAATCTTTCCATGTATTACCACCTTCTAAAGAATACATATGATAATCTGGCATACAAAAATCTGGCGCTTGTACTCCTTCCTCTGGTACTATATCATGAGACGGATAAACATACAACTTACCATTAAAAACACGAGCAGTTGGGTCTGCCGTAAATATATCTGTTACCAGTGGGTTTTGTGCGTTTATACTAGCACACAGTAGTAATAATACTATAAGTAGTTGCAAAACATTTTTCATATAATATAAATTATGTTGGTTTAAGTTAGTTGTTAATTTAATCTGCATGAGCATCTATTGTACCACCAATATTGTTTTCTTTATAACCCTCTAAACTAACTTTAAATGCGTGTGCATATTTTGTTGGTAGTTTAGCTGGCTTGGCTATTATAAGTCCTCTTTGGTCTCTTTTCCAGCTAATTTTTTCATTACTGCCCAATAAACTTATATTTTCTATTTTAGAGTTTAATACTCCTATAGCGGTAGATAAAGACTTTACCGTAATTTCTTTTTTAGGAGTATCCATTATGATAATATAAAATTCCTTATCTGATTTTTTAGTAAATCTAATATCTGCATCTGTGTATGCTATTTTAAATTTTTCAACTTTATGTCCGCCTTCTGGTAAACGAGTAGGCCCCTCACCAAAAATTATCCAAGGTCTTGTACCATAAATTGCATCTCCGTTTACAGCTAACCAACTCCCCATATCTAACAATAAGTTTTTCATTTCTTGAGGTATAGATCCATCAGGGTTTGGTGGCACATTTAACAACATTAAGCCATTTTTAGATACAATATCTACAAGTATATCTACAAGCTCATTTGGCGTTTTAAACTTGGCATTGGGTCTGTAAAACCAAGCACCTGGAGACGTATCTGTTAACCACATAGGAGACTTTGGCTGGTTTGGTCTTCCACGCTCATAGTCTTTAACAGCAGTGGTTTCAGGAAAAGTAGATTCTTTGTAAGACACTACAACCTCTTTGTTCCACTCAATTCCTTTATTGTAATAATATGCTAAAAATTGCTGTCTACTTTCTTCTGTCATATTCTCTAACCACCAGTCAAACCAAATTAAATCTGGTTGATACACATCTATATATTCTTTAATTTTAAGCCACCAATCATTATAAAAATCTTCATCTGGAGTATTAGATTCTAATGAATGCGGATTTGTATATAAGTCATAATCTTTAGGGTTTATGCCGCCGTGTTTGTGTGCAGGTGCAAAATATTTCCACGTAAATGCGTGGTGAAAAGAAGCCATAAATTTTAGCCCCTTTGCCTCTATTTCTTTTTTTAATTCTGCTGATGGATCTATGCCACCATAATTTATAGAATTCCAACGTGTGGCCTTGCTGTTCCACATAGCAAAATTATCATGGTGCATAGCTACGGGTCCAGCAAATTTAGCTCCTGATTTTTTAAATAACTCTGCCCATTCTTTTGCATTAAAAGCAGTAGGAGAAAATTGTTCTATTATATGCTTATAACCATATTTTGCTGGCTTACCATACTTTTTTTTATGGTGTAGGTAGTTAGTTGTTGGCTTACCATTTTTGGTTGGTACTTTTTTACCGTCTTCATACATTTTCATTCCGTGCCAACCAGCATAATACTTATCTGCATCTGTACCTTCAAAAGCAGAAGAAACTGGTCCCCAATGGGCATATATTCCAAACTTAGCATCTTTAAACCAATTGGGAGTAGCATTTACCTTTGCTAAAGACTCCCAACTTTTTGTATATACCGCATTACTATTTTTTTGTTCTTTTGAAGATTGACTATAACTAAACGCTACTATACTAAAAACTGCTATTGTTAATTTTAATTTTACCATACTAAAAAGGATATTATAGTAGCAAAGTCTTTTCTTTTTTGCTCCTAATTACTAAAAGTGTTGTTTGTTACCTTAAACACATTTCAAAAATAATTTAATAGCCTCATTTAGCAGATAACGTATGTTTTAGAATATAGAACGGATGATGAATTGTATCTTAAACATTACTGGTTAAGGTACTTTTTAGGAAAAAAGGTAATTGGTGTTATGCTTAAATTTTTATAATATACTTCAGCAGCTTCAGACTGTATTTGTATTTTTCCTTGAGTTACAGGTGTAACAATACCATTTTTTAAATAACGGGCATTTTTTACCCTGTTTACAACTTTACCGTTTACTAGATGTATACTTTCTGACCCCAAACAATAAATTTCTAATGTATTCCACTCTCCGTTTGGCTTCTCAAACATTCCTAATTTACTGGCTTGACCAGATTCAAAACCTGGTCCCCATTTTAAAGGCACTAATTCTGCATTAGGATTATATACAAAAAATGGCTTTCCGTTTTTAGCATACTTTTTTTCTGCAGGAACATCACCAAAAACATCTGTTAGAGCAATAAAATCTCCGCAATCACCCTCTTGCACCTGAAACTCTAAACTAGACATCCAAACATTCCAAAAAGCTCCGTGTGGCCCTTTAGCATGATATAAAATTCCGCTATCTCTTTTGGTATACAAACGTGGTTCCCATTTTTTTTCTCCCCATTTAAACTGCACACTTAAATGGTAATTTCCATACTCTTGCTTTGTAGTTAAACCGCCATAAATTTCACCTGTAACTTTTAAAACCGGTTCGTTATTTTCTTTTATGATTGAAAACACATTTTTTAAATCTTTGTTTAGCCCTAAAGGTTTTCCTGTTTTTACATCTGCAAACTTCTCTACATTTAAATCTACAGAAGTATGCACGGCTCCCATCCAAATTTCCCAATTAGATAACTTTTCATCAAACAAATAAATGGTTGAAGAATTTGTATTTTTAACTACATCTGTACTTTTACAACTCACAAATAACAACAAATAAAAAGCTGTTATTACTGTATAAAAAAACACTTTTTTAAAAGATTGCATTGCCATTACACTTACTATTTTTTTAAACTAAAAAAGCCAAGATTTGTATCTGCATAAAACCTTGGCTTTTTATTACTTTAAACAATTAAACTACATTTCTAACTCAATAACATATGCAAAGTCTCCTGGTTTTTCTTTTGGCATTGTAACCTTAAAACCATCTTTTTCTTGACTCCACTTTATTTTTTCTTTACTACCCAATACTCTTGCATTGGTAATATTTAAATCTTTTGCATAAGTAGCTTCTTTTGCTAAAGATTCTATAACAACAACACCATCTTTTGGCCAATCTAAAACAATAGCATAAAGCTTATTATCTTTGGTTGTAAACCTAATGTCTTTAGAAGATAATCCTTTATTATTCCCTTCAGAGTGGTGACCCTTTTTAACCTCTGTTGGTCCTTCTCCAAACGTTTTCCAGTAAGTAGTGTCATAAATAGCATCACCATTTATAGTTAACCAATCTCCTATTTGTAGTAAAATTTCTTTTTGATCTTCTGGTATTGTGCCGTCAGATTTAGGCCCTACATTTAGTAAAAGATTTCCGTTTTTACTAACAATATCTACCAAATCATCTACAATTTGGTTGGCTGTTTTAGACTGCCAATTAGAAACATAGCTCCAAGAGTTTTTGCCAATAGAGGTATCTGTTTGCCAAGGTAATTTACGTATACCAGGTAATTTACCTCGTTCTAGATCATAAATAACTGTACCTTCTGGAAAAGCTTCATGAGAAAAGTTTTTATCTTGTAGAACAACCTCCTTACCCCATTCTATACCTTTATTATAGTAATAAGCAGCTAATTTTGGTCTCTGATCTGCAAAATCTGGAATATCTAAATAAAAATCGAACCACATAATATCTGGTTGGTAATTATCTATAATATCTTTAGTTCTTGCCCACCACAACTCTTTAAACTCTTTAGAAACAGGTTCATTTAAATCTTTACCTTTTGTAGAGTACAAATCTGCATATGCAGGGTTTGTAGTATCAAAATGATCTTTTTTATTAAAGAAAGACCAATTAAAAGCAAAATGAGAAGATGCTCCCATAATCATACCTTTTTGTCTTCCGGCTTTAAATAACTCTCCTAAAATATCTCTTTTAGGCCCCATATCTACCGCGTTCCAACGTGTAACATTAGATTTATACATTGCAAAACCATCATGATGTTCTGCTACAGGTATTACATATTTTGCACCAGATTTTTTAAACAAATCTATCCATTCATTTGCATCAAAATTTTCTCCTTTAAACATTGGTATAAAATCTTTATAACCAAACTTTTTTTGGTCTCCCCATTCTTTTTTATGATGCAAATACACATCTGAAGGTCCCTTTTTTTCTAAATTTAGTTGCGCAGAAAAAGTAGCCGTATCCATATACATTTTACGTGGGTACCATTCTGATGAATATTCTGGAACACTATATGCGCCCCAATGAATAAAAATGCCAAACTTTTTTTTGTTAAACCAAGTTGGGTCTTTATAATTTTTTTTGATTGATTCCCAGTTTGCTTCATAAACTGGCTTAGTTTCTTGAGCTATTTCCTCCTTTTTATCTTTTTTATCTGCACAAGACAAAATTGTTAATGAGAGAATAAAAAAGCTCAGTACTATATATTTTCCACTTTTCATATCTAATAGATCTTAAAGGTTGTTCTTACTTATCTAAAGCGAAATTCTAACTATAGTTTTAAAAGCATTAAAACGTATGTTTTTTATAGTAGACCAAATGTCTAATTCCCTGTTTTTACTACTATTTAAGCCTAGAAATAAGTATTGCATCTGCCTTTTCTGCCCAAGGAGACTTAAACTTTCCTTGTTTTTTAATAGCTACCTCTTTTGTAAACTCTCCTGTTAGGGTATTAAACCACTGCATAGTTCGGTTTTCATCTTTCTTTTTTAAAAATGCAGCATCTATACCGTAGTTTTCTTTGTGTATATATATTAAAACTGTGCCTTTATCATCTGTTAAGTTATAACCACTACCGTTATGCCAAGGAATAGGCTTCATTTTATGAAACTGAAACTTACTAAAGAGTTTTTGCATGTAATTAAAGTATATAAACTTTGGTTTATAAAACTCTTTAGGTTGCTCAAAAGGGTTATAAATAATTACATTCCATGAAGTACCTTGCCAATAATAAGTGGTGTACACACCTGCAAATAAGCACATATAATTGCGACGTAAACAGGTTTCTGCATTGGTATAATCTCCTGTAAAAACAGTATACATAGACTCCTCATAACCACCGTGTTCTATATTAAATATTGGTTTGTTTTTAAATTTTGTTTTGGCTTCTAACATTTTGTTGTAAATGTTATGTGACCAATTTTGAGAAGAAATAAAATCTACCTTATCTGGAAAATTAGAGCAATATTTATAATCATGTACAGACACCAACCTGTTGTATTTGTCATTTGTTTTTAACCTTTCTATTCTTCCGTGAATATACGCTTCATCTGCCCTACCATAGTACAGCGCCTCTTTAGAAATATCCCATACTATATTAGGAAAAGCTTGGTACCTTTTTACTACATAATCAAAATACATATTATCTGCATCTGTATTCATATTAGGCCAAGCAACCAATTTGTTCCAAACGTATATCATTAAATGCGCAGCTATACGCTTGTTATGCATTAAGCTAATAGTACGATCTAATTTTTTAAAAAATTCTGGGTTTAGAGCTGAGTAATTTGGATTGTTATTATTGCCAAGGAAAGGAAAAATATCTTTTGGACCACCAAACTCATGCTCTGGATGTTGTTTTAGTTTAGAATCTTTAGTCCAGCTAACATCATAAGAAAAAACATTCATCACTACCTGATTAAATCCGTTTTGGTTTAAAAGGTTTAAAAGATGCTCTGTTTTTGGTAATCCTTTTTTGTTGTGGTAGTCTAAGGCATAAAGCCAATCGCACTCAAAGGCCAATAAAAAGTAAGGAGTGCCATCTTCATAATAAAAATTTTGAGGATCATTTTTTGGTATAACTAATGCTCCGTGATTATTAGTGGCTGCAGAAGACACCATTACACTACCTTTTTTATGATGTATTTTTTTTAGATCTGCATAGGTTGTAAATTTCCAATTACCCTCTAAAGAACTAGAAAACCGTATTACCCATTCTTTATTACCATTATAAAAACCAGGCACTTGCTGTACTGTACCATTACTATGAGTAAAAATTGCATAAAAATTAGCCGTATAAGGAGATGCTACATTTTGGTTTGCTGTAAATGTTATATCTAAAACCTCCCATTTTGGAATTTTAAAAACAGTGTTTAACGTGTAGTTTTCTTTTTTAAGTTGGCTAGTTACTACTGTAAAACTTAGCAAACTAGTAACTATTAAAAGTTTTAATACATTTTGCATAACACTGTTTTTATTTACCTATATTTTCTTAATCATTCCAATGCTCATCTATTACCTTTTGTATGTGCGGAAACTTACTACCATCTTCCTCATTTAAACTTTTACGTTTGGCTTTTAACTGCTTTTTAAGTTCCTTAATTATATCTTTATACGCAGGGTCATTGTAGGCATTATTCATTTCTTTAGGATCTTTAGTTAAATCATAAAACTCCCAAGCAGCTGGTGTATCCATCTCAAACTTATTACCCCAACTTTTTTTGTTCCATGTAGCATTAGGGTCTTTGGTATCTACCCAATATTTACCATAAAAAAATATTAGTTTGTACTGTTTTGTTCTAATACCAAAATGTGCCGGGTTTGCATGTGCGTGTGCCATATGCATCCAGTACCTGTAGTAAGTAGACTGTTGCCACCCTTTTGGTTCTTTACCTGTTTCTAAAATAGACTTAAAACTATGCCCTTGCATTTTTTCTGGGGCTGTGCCACCAGCTAGCTCTATTAAAGTAGGTGCAAAATCTGCATTGTTAATTATTGCGTCTGTTCTAGTACCAGCCTTTATTTTTTCTGGATAACGCACAAAAAATGGCATACGCATAGATTCTTCATACATCCATCTTTTATCAATATAATCATGTTCTCCCAGCATAAAACCTTGGTCTCCTGTGTACACAATTATAGTATTATCATACAAGCCTTCCTCTTTTAAAAATTTTACCAATTTGGCTACATTATCATCTACACCTTTTACACAACGTAAATATCTTTTTAAGTACTCTTGATACGTTTTGTGAGTGTATTCTTTGTCTGTCATATCCAAAGAAATGCTTGAGGCATCAAACTCTGGGTTAGAGATTTGCATATATTTGTTAGACCACAATCGCATTCCCATACTTCTAACAATGTTTCTTTTAGATACAGATGAGCCAATAACGCGCAGTAAAGAATCATTAGAACCCCTTGTTGCTATAGAACCATTATTACCATTCTCATACAAACTTGCTGGTTCTGGTATATATGTATTTTCTAAATAATCTTTATAACGTGGTGCATACTCAAAATCGTCATGAGGTGCTTTGTAATGGTGCATTAAAAAAAACGGCTTGTCTTTATTGCGTTTGTCTTTTAACCAAGCAATAGTTAAATCTGTAATATTATCACTAGAGTGTCCTTTAGTTTGTATTCTGTTTTTTGGCCACTCTTGCTCTCCTTGCACTATAAATTCTGGATCATGGTATTTACCTTGTCCAGGTAATACAGCATAATAATCAAAAGTAGCAGGCTCATCTTCTAAATGCCATTTGCCAACCACAGCAGCTTCATACCCTAATTTTTTCATTTCCTGTGGCAAATATTGCCTTTCTGGTGGTATATGCCCTTCTAAATCTAACACGCCATTTGTTTGGCTATATTGACCCGTAATCATAGTTGCCCTACTTGGTGTACAAATAGAGTTTGTAACAAAACAATTATCAAAAATAATACCTTCGTTAGCAATTTTATCTAGATTTGGAGTAGGATTTAAACTTGCCAACCTACTACCATATATACCAAATGCTTGTGACGTATGATCGTCTGCCATTATGTAAATTATATTTGGCTTTTTGGTTTCTATTGTAATTTTTTCTTTTTCGGCACATGAAATAATGGTTGCCATAAACAGTGAAAAACAAAATAGCTTTTTAAACATTTTTGGTAGGTTTTAGTTTGATAAAGTAAAAGCGCTAATTAAAGCGCTTTACAAAAGTTACATTTTTTTTAATAATGAAGAATAACATATGATTTTATGAATAAAACATATGATTAATACATTTAATCTGCTTTAACCGGTTTAAAAATACGAATCCAATCTACTTTAAATGTATTATTTTCTTTATTAGCCAATTCTGCATCAGATGGTGTAATATTTTTATCTGATCTCCATGTTTGATCCTCTGCATTAATAATTATATCCATAGGTTTACTTAACCCTTCACCATCTGCATAATTATTAGGGTCTATCATTTCTGCTCCAGAGGTTGTTCTTACCAACTCTCCATTTATATAATACTCTAAATGAAATGGATCTCTCCAGTACACTCCTACTCTATGAAAATCTTCTCTCCATAATGTACCAACCTCATCTTTATACCAGCTACCTGCATCTGTTGGTTGGTAATCTTGAAAAGGTTCTCTAATAAACATATGATGGCTTAAATGAATACGCTCTGCATACCAAGTTTGGTCTGCCTGTGCTAACTCTGAGTAGCTTGCTCCGTAAGCTTCTACAATATCTATCTCCTGAGTATCATCTGAGCTTAAAAGCCAAACATCTGATGCTAGCGTAGTATTTGCAATTTTTACATACGCCTCTATATACACTGGGTAAATTACTTGTTCTTTTGAGGTTATACAACCCAAATGAATTTTGTTTGAGTTTGGAACTCTACTAGCAACCATTTGCAAATAACCATCTTTAACTAAAGAGTGGTCTCTTTTCCATTCTGTTAATCCTGGGCCAGACCATTGGTTATGATAAAAATCTGTCCATTTGGCATCAAACTCTGCTCCTTTATTAGTGGCCTCTGCTTCATAATCAAAACTGTCTGACATATTTTGAAACTCCCAAACATTACCTTCTCCTGCTTCTGCTGGCACAGGTATGGTTTTCCAAGTTACTTCTGGTTCTTCTTCTGGTTCTTCAGTTGGGGTTTCTGGTGTCTCTATTACTTCTTCATCTTCTACTTTATCTGTAGAATTACTATCACTACAAGACACTACATAAAATAACAAGAATACTATTGCTGTATTAAATTTCATCATAATAAATTAATTAGTTTGGCTCAAAGTTGTAGAATGATTGTGATTTTAACACAAAAAAAAACTGTACAAAAAATAGACAACACTAGTATTTTAAGTATAAAAAAGGCCCCACTTTGTAGAGTAGAGCCATTTTTTTTTTAAAAATTATTTTTTATGGTCTTTCATCTACTTCCATAATTCTTATATCATCAAAATATATAACACCCATACCATTGTGTCTTAAATATATTTCATAATCACTACCTGTAGTAGCTGCAGTAAACCTTTGACCTGGACTTACCGTAACCCAAGTATCTTCTGCTGCTGTTGCAACAATATTATTCCAAAACTGAAATACAGTTTCTCCGTCTTTTTGTATCCAAGGTCCGTTCATATTTATAACTGCACCAGCTTGCTTATAAATTTTATACTCTAACTGATAAGTTACCCCTGCTGTTAAGGTATATTGATCTATTAAATTATGAAAACCAGACCAAGCACCAGATTCTGCTGCATCTACTTTTATACTATATTGTCCGCTAGCTGCTTGTTCTGTTGATGGAGCAACAGTTGTAGTTGGTAAGTTATCATCTTTAGTTGTCCAGTTTACTCCACCATCTTCTATATCATAACGTACTGCTTCATGTTGGTACATTTGAACAGGCAAATCTGTAAAAGCAGCTGGTATACGAGTATCTGTAGACTCTAATGTGCCATTACCATCATAAGAAACAGTAATATTATCTGACCTGTATATTTGGTCTTGAAGTTTTATCTCTAAAATAGTTGCATTAGAAGAGTTTAAACCTATAGATGAAATGGTAAAAGGAGTACCATTTACGTTTACTGTAAAATGAGCTTTTTGGTCTGCAAAAGGTTTAAATTCTCCATTATAAGGTATTTGTATGGTTTGGTTTTCTAATTCTACCAAATCACCAGCAACCTCAAATGGTAATGATGACGGCACTACATTTATAGTAGCTGCAACATTATACCTATCATAATCTGCAGGTATATTTTCTCCTAGCCTACTAATATTTAAAGCTGCTTTAAAAGAACCCAATTGGTTTAATTGTATTACAGCAAGTGAATCTGTACTTGTAATATCTCCTATTTGCCATGCTCTAGTATTAGGACGACCAATGGTAGTAATATCTACAAACTCTAATTCAGACCCTG
Organism: Cellulophaga lytica DSM 7489; assembly: GCF_000190595.1. Lineage (NCBI taxonomy): Bacteria > Pseudomonadati > Bacteroidota > Flavobacteriia > Flavobacteriales > Flavobacteriaceae > Cellulophaga > Cellulophaga lytica. Next base: position 480,314 of record NC_015167.1, read on the forward strand.
CTTCTACCGTAATAACATCACTCTCTAATTCATGAGGAACAACTACTCCGTTTTGACGAATTAGTATTTGCGGTACAATAGTATCATACACATCTACAACAAAAGTAGTATCTATAACCCATTTACCACCTACCTCTTTAGAAGGAAAAACAAAACCATCTGCACCTTTAAACTCTACATATTCTTTAAACTCATTGTAAAGATTTACTTTTTTTAAACCACCTTCTTTAAACAGAACATGTACTGTTTTGTCTGTGCTCTCTAAAGATTCTGGTTTAATTATAAAATCATCATAAATAGAATCTTTACGTTTAATTGGACCTTCTAAAAAATAACTTCCTTGTTCTATGGTCCATTTGTGTGATATTTCACCTTGAGATAAATCTGAAAATGAAGCAAAATCATTTACACTTACACTAACTATTGTATCTCTAAAACCACTTGTGTACCAAGATACGTCTGAGAACGAATTAGGAGCATCATAATCATCACTGTTACACGCGGTAAAAAGCGCTATAACTAATGCTATTAAAATTAATCTATTATTCATAATATCTTTTTTTAGTTATTCAAATTTGGGTTGGCTGTAACTTCACTATTTGGAATAGGATAATATCCATGTATACTCTCGTTATAATTTACTGCAGCTTGTGCATAATCTATAAACGTAAAGCCATTTGCTATAGGACTTTCTCCTTCTTTTAAAACAGAACCCCATCTTGTTACTGGTTTACCTTCTTTATCTATAAAAGGAAAATTATCTGCCCAGTATCTTTTTTGACTTAACTCTTGAAAGCGTTCTTTTAAAACACCCCATCTTCTTAAATCTAAAAAGCGAACAGCGTGCCCTTCTTCTGCTAATTCTAATGGTCTTTCTACATACATTAAATGCTCCATTAAACTATTAGCATCATAAGTAACATTGTCATGATCTGCTCCTGGGTAGGTACCGCTACCATCTGGACCAATTAATTTTAAAGCAGAACGGTGTCTTACTTCATTTATTAATGCCATTGCTTGTTCTACGCCACCGTCATCTGTACCTCCTTTAATTAAACACTCTGCCAACATAAGGTAAACATCTGCCAAACGTACCAAACGTATGTTAATACCCGAACGTGTATTAGGTACAATGTCACTTTCTGTTGCTACAGTTGCCCAGTTTGTATACTTTCTAAAATATGCTGTTTCTTTGTTGTTAAATATTGTAGCATCTGCTGTAGATAATCCGCCATAATAAGGAGTGTCTAAATCATCTACTACAGCAATAGAATAAGAAGCACGTAATGAGTATGATCTTGGCCTCATTAATGTTACAGGATCACAGCCTTCTGTGCCATCTTCACAAGGCACATAGTTTCTAGGGTCACTCATATCTAATTCTTCATTCTTATAGGCCATTTGCAACCAAGCACTTGGCATAGACACTCTAAAACCACCTAAGTTTGCTGGTGCAAATACTCTACCTAATGTGTTAGATACATTTTGACTATCATACGGGTTTAGTTCTGATTTGAAGTTTACAGAATAACTAACTTCTAAAATAGACTCAGAATTAAATTCACCTGCCTCAGAAAAATTATCGTCTATGTTTTCTACTAAAGACCTGCCATATTCTCCGTTAGTAATAATATCATTAAAATATACTGCTGCTGTTGTATAATCTTCTTCATACAAATAGCTTCTTCCTAATTCTGCAGCTGCAGCTGCAGCTGTAACACGACCAACATTAGCATTACCGTCCCACATTGGAGGTAAATTTTCATAAGCAAATTCTAAATCTTTTAAATAAAAAGCTTTTACCTCTTCAGGCGTGCTTAATGGCTGATAAAAATCGCTTTCTGCCTCTGGTACAAAATCAAAAATTGGCACACTACCCTGGTTAAACATATTATACAGGTAGGTGTATGAAATTCCTCTAAAAAACTTAGCCTGTGCTATTATTTGTGTAGCAAAATCTATATTATCTTGGTCATCATACGTTTCAATTAACCTTTCTCCGTTAGCTATAACTTGGTTTGCTCTAAAAATAACTGTATATGTAGCAGACCACTTATTTCTTATATCATTTTCTGAATCGTTAAACGTTTGTAGGTAGAATGAATTTTGTGTGTTTGGCCTACCAAAACCTGGCCAGCTCATATCTGCCCTGTGATTGTCTGACAATACATTGAAAATACTTGTATTTTTAAAAGCATTATATACCGCAGTTAAACCTCCGTTTAAATCTACATTATTTTTCCAGAAACTACCTGTTGATAGTTCGTTAGGATTGGTTTCTTCCAAGTAATCATCTGAGCATGCTGTACTGCAAATAATGCACAGTAAAGCAACAGCTATTTTGTTAAATATTAATTTTTTCATTTCTAGTTCTTTTTTTATTAAAATTTAAATTCAATACCAGCTCTATATTGTGTGCTTATTGGGTAAACACCCGCATCTATACCACGTGTGCTTAAACCATCATTACCTATTTCTGGATCAAAACCATCATAATTGGTAATGGTTAATAGGTTATCTGCTGCTATGTAAAATCTTAATTTATTAATATTAAGCTTCTCATTTAATTTTTTAGGTAAAGTATAACCTAAAGTTACGTTTCTTAACCTACCAAAACTACCGTCTTGCAACCAGTAATCTGTATATCCTCTGTAATTAAAATGATCTCTACCTCTGTCTGACGGAATTGTAGATGTTGGATTTGTTAATGTCCATTGGTGAACTAAGTCTTGATGTGTACCCTGCTTGTATGCATAGGCTTTACTACCATTAATAATTTCTCCTCCTATGGCTGCATACCAGTTCATAGAAAAATCTACATTTTTATAATTAGCGTTAAAGTTAAAACCCAACTCATACTCAGGAGCTCCACTACCTTTATAAACTCTGTCATCTAGTGTAATTTCTCCGTCACCAGCATCTGGTATACCATCATTATTTGTATCTACAGTTAACTGATCTACGTACTTTAAATCTCCTAAATTAGCCGTAGGATCTATTTGTCTGTACTCATCTAACTCTTCTTGACTAGTAACTAAACCATCTGTTTCTACTAAAAAGAATGCACCAGCCTCATAACCTTCTCTAAGAGCAGTAACTAAATCTTCTCCTGGTAAGCCTGGCGCTACTTGACTACCTCCTAAGAATGAAAACTTGTTAGAATCACTCATTCTAGTAATTCTATTTTCATTTTTAGAATAGTTAGCAGAAACGTTCCAACTAAACTTACCTTTGTGTTTGTAATTAGCACTCCATTCTGTACCGTAGTTACGCATATCACCAACATTTAATATTACGCTAGAGTTGTTACCACCACCAACTGTTGGAGGTAAAATAACAGGAAATAGCATATTTGTTCTAGAACCATCATAAACCTCACTGGTTACTGTAAGTTTATTGTTAAAAAAACCGAACTCCATACCAAAGTTCTTTTCTATTTTCTTTTCCCATTTTGCTTTAGGATTTTTAAATGCTTCTTGTATAGCTCCTAAAACCAAAACTTGGTCAGATCCTGTACCAAAAACATAGTCATGTCCTAAACCAATAGTTGGTGCAGTACTATAATCTAATATGCTTTGGTTACCTGTTGTACCGTAACTAAACCTCATTTTAAAGAAATTAAAGGTTTGTCCAAATATATCATCCCAACCTTTTTCGTCTGATGCAATCCAAGCTGCAGATGCAGATGGTGCATATATCCATCTGTTTTCTTCAGAAAAACGGCTTGTACCATCACGCCTTAAACTTGCACTTATTAAGTATTTACCTTTATAATCATACTGTATACGCCCTAACATACCAATTAATGTATTGGTTCTGTCTTGTCCGTAACCACTACCAGTACCTACGTTAGCATCTAACGTAGCACCATTTAAGTTGGTGATTTCATTATTAAAAAGATCAAATTTTTGAGCAAAGAAAGAATCGTATGTGTATTTTTCTGCACTTACCGCACCTACCAACGTAACGTGGTGGTCTCCAAAAGTTTTGTCAAAAGTTGCAATACCATCTATGGTTGCACTAGTAGATCTATCACTTTGGTTATACACACCAGACCTAATTTGTTGCGGTATTAAATCTCCTTCTACAGAATATGCTGTAAATAAGGGATTTACCCTAACTCTTGTATTGTTTGTTCTGCTTAAAGATGCACGTGTAGTTAATTTTAAGCTAGATAATAATTGGTGATCTACCTGCATACGTGCATTAAAATTATCACCTTTTCTAACGTCAGACTGTTTAAGCTTAGCCATTAAAAAACTAAGGTTTGTAGCATCATTATTATTTGCAGCACCTGCGCTATCATCTACCGTTGGTGAATTTGGATCTATTAATTGCTGATAAGGTTTGTACCTGTAACCATCTAATAATATTTGCCAAGGTGTATACTCTTGCTCATCTGTTCTTAAACCAATACCAGTTGTAAACGTCCATTTTCCTTTTTTATAAGTTGTATTTGCTCTTACATTTAACCTTTCTAAACCAGAATTAATTAATGAACCTTTCTGATCAAAATAGTTAACAGACACATTAAAACGTAAGCCTTCTTTACCACCTGATATATTAAGGTTATGGTTTTGAATTAAAGCCATATCTTCCTGAAGAATATCCATTAAATTGGTGTTGTTGGTAAAGTCATAACGGTTTTGCTCTAGTGTTGTAAATGAGTTATTTGGAAAAGTACCATTTATATTGTTTAACCTTACAAATTGGCTATACATAGAATCTTCAAAATTCATTAAAGGAACACTAGATACAATATCTTGCACCCCCATATAACTGGTTATACCAATATCCATTTTACCAACTTTACCAGATTTAGTAGTTATTAATATTACACCCGCAGAACCTCTTGTACCATAAATAGCTGCAGAAGCTGCATCTTTTAGTACATCTATAGTTTCTATTTCTGCAATACTTAATTGTGGATTACCATCTTGTGGTATACCATCTACTACATACAAAGGAGAGTTACTACCAAAAACAGAGTTTATACCACGTATAAGTATTACTGCATCAGACCCTGGTTGTCCGCTACTAGAAGTTACGTTTACACCTGCAATTTGCCCTTGCAGTGCACTACCAACATCTGAAGTAGATATTTTTTCAATATCCTCTGCCTGTACTTGGGCAACTGCACCTGTTACCTCTCTTTTCTTTTGCACACCGTAACCAATAAGTACTACTTCCTTTAATGCCTCAATATCTTCTACCATAGTTACATTAATAGTACTTTTAGAGCCTACTGCAATTTCTTGCGCAACATAGCCTATATAACTATATATTAATACGCTATTTGGTTCTGCTTGTATGGTGTAGTTACCATCAAAATCTGTAACTACCCCAACTGTTGTACCCTTTACAACAACACTTACCCCTAAAAGTGGCTCGCCATCTGCGCTAACATTACCCTTTACGGTTTTTGTTTGTGCTAGAGCCAAACCAAAGCCTATAACAAAAAACAAAATCGTTAAAAAAGCTTTATGTCTAGACTTAACAAGTAAATTAAATTTCATTTCCATAATCGTTTTTTAAGTTTAGTTACACAAATGTTGGTTTTATTTGCTTTAAGGGTAGTAACAAATGTTTTTTTAAGTAAAACATATGTATAAAATCTTAAAAAAGTGTTAACTAAATCACGCTGAAACCAGTAAATATGTTGGTTTTGTATTATTTATGTAATTTAAACAGTATAAAAATGTTAATTTATAAAAAATTAACGCATTAATTACACAAATTAATAAACACACAAAAAAACCACCAACACTACAAATAAAATAATGCTGATGGTTTGTTCTATAAAGCTGATGTAAAATTATTTAAAAAACTATTTTGTACACAAAAGCGTAGTTACCATTTTTTGTTTTTGAAGGTTGTATAACCAAACCATTTTTTGTTTGTTCCCAAACAATTTTTTGGTTAGTACCCAACATTTCTATTTTTTTTATTTGATGTTTTGTGTTTGCTAATGATTTTATAAAAACCTTATCCTTAGGCCAATCTAAAACTATAGCATACAGTATACCATCTTTTGTTGTAAACCTAATGTCTTTTTCTGTGTTGTCTTTATTTTTATGCTCGCTTAAATGCCCTTCTACAACCTCCGATGGGCCTTCTCCAAAAACCTCCCAAGTTCTTGTACCATATATAGCTTCTCCGTTTACTTTTAACCAAGCTCCCATTTGCAGCAAACGTTCTTTAACTTCTGCAGGAATTTCTCCTTTTGCAGTTGGTGTAATATTTAATAAAACTGCTCCGTTTTTACTTACTACATCTACCAAAAAATCTATAAGTCTGTTTGTAGATTTGTATTTAGGATTTTGAATATGGCTCCAAGATTTCCAGTCTATTGAGTCGTCTGTTAACCAAGTAAAGTCTTTTTTATCACTCATTCTAGAACGTTCTAAATCTAAAACTGCAGAGCCAACTGCTAAATCTTTAAATTTATAGGTTACTACAACTTCCTTATTATTTTTTAATCCTTGGTTGTAAAAGTTTGCTAAAAATTGTTTTCTGTAATCTTCATCAATAATATCCATTTTATTATCAAACCAAACAATATCAGGGTCATACTTAGTAGTTAACTCTGTAAGTCTGTTTAACCACTCTTCATTAAATGTTTTGTTAGGTAAAGGGTTTGTAGGTTTATCTGCCATAACAAAAGTGCCCTCTGGAACTTTAGGTCCATACAATCCCTTATATTTTAAATTAGCAGCATCTGTAGTTTTATCCCAAGTTGGGTACCAAGCGTATAACCAATGCCTGTGGTAAGTAGTAATAAATTTTAAACCACGAGCCTTTATAGCTTTTTCCATAGCACCAACAACATCTATTTTAGGTCCTTTATCTTTAGCATCCCAGGTGGTTAATTTACTATCCCACATTGCAAAACCATCTGCGTGTTCTGCTATTGGACCAGCAAATTGTGCTCCTGCATTTACAAATAAATCTGCCCAAGCATCTGCATTAAACTTTTCTGCAGTAAACATTGGTATAAAATCTTTATAACCAAAAGTATCTAAACTACCATACGTTTTTTTATGGTACTTGTTAATAGGGTGCCCATCTACATACATCCACCTAGAGTACCACTCATTTTTATATGCAGGCACTGTATATGGCCCCCAATGAAAGTAAATTCCAAATTTTAGGTCCTTATACCATTCTGGCACATTATACTGCTGTAAAGACTCCCAATCTGCAGTATATTTTAGGCTCTTATTAGGTATTTCTGTTGTTACTTTTTTACTAGCACAACCTGTAAAAAGTAACACTAAGCAAGCTTTTATAAAAATTCTGTTTTTCATAGTAGGTTAAATAACTTGGAGATTACATTCCTAATACTATTTTAGGAGCATTGTTACTGTTATAGCCTTCCAAATCTTTTTGTTTTATATTGGTTTTCCAAACATAAGCATATTTTAAGTTCTTCATTTTAGAAAACACTCGTAAACTTTTAGCTGTAATATTAGTTTCAAATAAATTAACTGATGTCATTTTTTGTAGACTTGTAAGATACTCTACAGCATTATCTGATATTGGGTTTTTACCAAGCTTTAACTTTTGAATGTTTGTAAATTGACTTATCACTTTTACATTTTCATCTGTTATCCCATTACTTTCTAAAGATAACCATATGATATTTTCTTTTATAGGTAACAACTTTTCTAATTTATTATGAAGCTGATCTTTGGTTACTTCTTGTATTGTATTGACATCTAAAACTACCTCAAATAAACTAGAATCAAACACTAGCTCTCTTAACCTAAAACCTTCTTTTTCTATACTTGCTATTAATTGTTCACTTACTTTAGTTACCGTAGGCAATGCCTCCGAAGAGTTACTATTAGTAAGCCCCAACATAGTGCTAGCAATTGTGGTTATATTTTCTGGTGTTTCTACATTAGCTACTTTGGTTTTAAAGCCAGCGTTAGAGCTATTTATCCAATAGGTAATAATAGCAATTTCCTCATCAGTTAAGGGTGTTTTTCCTTCCGGAGGCATAAAATCTTTACTATGAGGGTCTAGTAATACTCTTTTTACCAGTTCAGATTTGGTAGCACTACCAGGTACTAAAACAGGACCATTTTTTCCTCCACTATGTATAGAAACACTGTCTACCATAGACAAACCTCCCTTTTTTTTGCTCTGGTTATGACAGCTAATACATTTATTATCTAAAATTGGAGCCACTAAATGTCCGTAAACCTCAGCTTCTTTTAAATTTGTAACTGCTGCTAATTCTGTTTTTTCTTCTTTGTTAAAAGGTAAGTACTTTACTAGATAATCACTACCGTGAGTAAGGTTACCACCGTAATGCCCTGTTACACTTATTACAATAACTAATAAAGTAAGAGCTGCTATATTGGGTTGTAATTTTTTATAGTTTGATAATTTTATTTTTTCAATTCTAATTAACCAAGCTACAAAGGCTAGTACTGTTGTTACAACACCAAACCAAAAGTGAGAATCCAACGCATTTTCATCATAATCTCCACTTAGTGATAACATATAACCTAAAATACAAGCTACCAATGCACTGACACCTCCTAAAAACAATGCTAAAGGAATAGCCGTTGTTAATACAGGATTTTTTTTAACTCTGCTAAAAACCTCTAATAAAAAGGCAAATACTAAAAAACCTATTGGTAAATGCACCACAAGTGGATGAAACCTACCTAAAAATAATACAATATCTGGGACACTATTTTCCATACTCAACTTATAATTTTAAACGCGCTCTAATTTTATTGGAGCCGTTTTATTAGCATTCCATTGGCAGATATACAAATTTTTATCTTCATCTACACATACATCATGACCGTGTAAAATGGGTTTGTTTTTTAGTTGATATGATTTTTGAAGAGCTCCGTTTTTGTACTCTGGAGCAGTGCCTCCCGGATTAGAAACCACTTTATCACCATCTAAAATAGTTACAAAACCAGTGTGGTCTTTCCAGTTTGTTTTTCCAACTTTGGGCTGAGACCAGCACACACCTGCATACAAGTTAGTATCATCAAAAACTGGTCTGCATACTTGCATATTGGGTAATTTTAATGTTTTAACGTACGTGCCATCTAAGGTAAACCATTTAAAACACTGCTCATTTCTTGAGGTACACACAACCATAGGGTTGTTTTTATCTCTGTAATCTATAGCAACACCATGTGCGTTTTGCAAATTGTAATTTTTATTGGTGTTGTTATGTCCTCCCCAACGCCTAATAAATTCTCCTTTATAATTGTATTGCAAAATATAATCTTGTCCGTAACCATCTGCCACATAAATATCTCCGTTAGGACCTATGGCTATTTCGGTTGGACAAAAATTTTCTCCAGGCTCATAAACTCCTATTGTTTGCGGATGACCAATATCAAAAATAACTTTACCATCTGTGGTTGTTTTTGTTATTCTTCCATTATGCTTAACCCATTTTCCTGTTTTATTTAAATACCAACCAGAATCTGCTAAAAACAAAAAATCCTCACCACCCTCATTAGATATTTTAAGTCCGTGACCACCAGGGTAAGCTGTTCCCCAAACATCTAAAACCTTACCAGATTTATCAAAAATTATAATATTATTTTTGGTATGATCACCTATCATTATTAACCTTCCTTTACTGTCCATTTCCATTTCATGGCAATTTAACAAAGGAGTATGCACTGCACTTATTTGTGCCCAATCATTATTTACTTTATACGTATAATCTCCGTGGCCTAAAATAGTTTGGTTGGGCTTGCTTTTTTTAAGAATTGAAAAACCGATAGATGGAGTAGCTGTAACAGCTGCACTAGCTAGAGCTGTATTTTTTATAAAATTTCTTCTAGAAGACATTTATTTGGTTATTTAGGTTAATAAATCTTTTACAACATTACCATGTACATCTGTTAAACGGTATCGTCTGCCTTGGTGCTTAAATGTTAAGCGTTCATGGTCTATACCAAACAAATGTAAAAGTGTTGCATGAAAGTCATGTACATGTACAGGATCTTTTACAACGTTGTAACTAAAATCATCTGTTTCTCCATAAGTAAAGCCTGGTTTAACACCGGCTCCTGCCATCCACATTGTAAATGCCTTTGGATGGTGATCTCTACCATAATTTTCTTTGGTTAATTGACCTTGTGAGTATACTGTACGGCCAAACTCTCCTCCCCAAACAACCAAGGTATCATCTAACATACCTCGTTGCTTTAGATCTTTTATTAATGCTGCAGTTGGCTGGTCTGTTTTTTTAGATTGACTTTTTACACCTCCTGGACAGTAACTATGTTGATCCCAACCCTGATGGTATAGTTGTACAAACTTTACGCCTTTTTCTAACAGTTTTCTGGCCATTAGGCAATTTGCTGCATAAGTACCAGGATCTCTACTGTCTTTACCATACATTTCAAAAATTTTATCTGGCTCATCAGACAAGTCTGTTACCTCTGGCACAGAAGTTTGCATTTTAAATGCCATTTCATACTGAGACATTCTTGCTTGTATTTCTGGGTCTCCGTAAGCATCAGTTTGTAAACTATTTAAATCTTTTAAATAATTTAGCATATGTCTACGGTCATTACCATCATAATTTTCTGGATCACTTAAGTACAATACGGGATCTTTACCAGATCTAAACTGTACCCCTTGGTGTTCTGTTGGTAAAAAACCATTACCCCACAAAGCCGCTTTTAAAGGTTGGCCTTTACCATTTTTAGAAACTAAAGTTATAAACGTTGGCAAATTTTCATTGTCTGATCCTAAACCATAGCTAAGCCAGGATCCAATAGATGGCCTACCTGGCAACTGGTTACCTGTTTGCATAAAAGTAACTGCTGGTGTATGGTTTATTTGGTCTGTTTGCATTCCTTTTATAAAGCATAAATCATCTACAACCTCAGACAAATAAGGCATTGCATTACTAACCCAAGCTCTAGACTCTCCGTATTGCTTAAACGTAAACGAAGATGGCGCTATAGGTAACGTACTTTGGTTGCCACTCATCCCAGTTAACCTTTGTCCGCCTATAATAGACTCTGGTAACTCTTTACCAAACATATCTGTTAGTTTAGGCTTATAGTCAAACAAATCCATTTGTGATGGACCTCCACTCTGAAACAAGTAAATAATTCTTTTTGCTTTTGGTAAATGGTGAGGTAAACCAAGCCTGTTTTTGTTATACGTATTTAATATATCTTCTGCAGAACTATTCTTATTTATAGACGCAAACATTTTATCTGCTCCTAACAATGTTCCTAAAGCTAAAGCACCTATACCTAAAGATGTCTTTTTTAAAAAATCTCTTCGGTCTACTTGTTTCTCTAGTTCTTGTAAATCTTTATTAACAGATTTTATTTTTTGGTGATGATTATTACACATAATATATCTTTAAAAAAATGGTCTATTTATCTTTTAGTAATTGTTGCATCTGCATTCATTATTGTACTAGCTACAACGGCATTTGCTGCTACCAGAGCTTTGTTATCTGTGTCAGACAATTTAAAAGCCCCTGTTTGTAACCAACCTTTTGCTTTATCTAAATTGGCACTAAATTTCTCGTATTCAGATTTTTGCAAATTAATTAGTAGTTTTAGTTCATTTTGATTGGCATTTCTTCCTGTAAGCCTTAAAAAGGCTAAGTTAACTGCCTCTTTTTCATCTTTTATTTCAGACATTTTTTTACCTAACACCCTAGATGCTTCTATGTATGTAGGATCATTAAGAACAACAAGAGCTTGTAATGGTGTATTTGTTTTTTGTCTACGAGAAGAGCATAAATCTCTAGTAGGAGCATCAAAAGTTGCAATAGTTGGGTTTGGCACAGAGCGTTTCCAAATGGTATACATACTTCTTCTGTACAAGCCTTCTTCCCCGTCTTGCACATACTCATCACTATTTACTTTCCATAATCCTTTAGGCTGATAAGGTTTTACGCTTTCTCCTCCAATTTTTTTGTTTAGCAAACCAGATGCTAACAAGGCATTATCTCTTAACATTTCTCCAGATAACCTTGAAGACGGACCGCGAGACAACCATTTATTTTCTACATCTACAGCTAATAACTCTTCAGATATTACAGAGCTCTGCTGGTATGTGTTTGTTAGCATTATAGTTTTAAGTAGTTTTTTTACATCCCAACCAGACTCTACAAAACTAACCGCTAACCAATCTAACAATTTAGGGTGCGTAGGCAGGTTTCCTTGGTTACCAAAGTCTTCTGAACTTAACACAAGACCTCTTCCAAATAAATTTTGCCAATACCTATTTACCGTTACTCTGGCAGTTAAAGGGTTGTTTTTATCTGTAATCCACTTGGCTAAACCTAACCTATTTTTAGGCCAGCTATCATCCCATTGCAATATATCTTTTGGCACATTAGGAAAAACAGAATCTGTAGGAGAATCATAATTACCACGATCTAAAATATAGGTTTGTCTTGGCGTTTTACGCTCTTTCATTACCATAATCTGCTTAACAGGGTCTATACTATCTACTAGAACAAGTCTGTCTTTTTCTAATTTTTTTAGCATAGCAGTGTAAGACTCAGAGTTGGTATGTAGGTAATATTTTAATAGTTTATCTTTTTCTGCTTTAGATAAATTAGCAAAGGTTTTATTTTTAAGTGTTTTTAGTTTTTCTGTATCTGCAATTTGCAACACTTCAATTTCACTTAATTCTTTATTATAAACCAGTAAATCATCTACAGTGGCTCCGCCAATACCTTTACCTCTCCATACTGCTCCTATACGCAAACCTGGTTCTAGTTTTTCACTCTCTGGCCCGTATAATCTTATCTCATGAAATACAATATCTTTATATAAATTATCATAAACAGTTTTTGTTTTTTGTTTTTCTCCATCTACATAAATAGCTACCCCGTCTGCTTTGCTAGAGCCATCATAGGTCATAGTAAGTTGTATCCATTTTTCCTTTGGCACATTATTTAATGACTCTATTACTATGGCATTATCTGGATATACATGGGCTAGTAAAGCCTCTAGTTTATTGTTTTTTATTTTTAAATGATACCCTCTAAAACTGTGTAACTCTGGGCTATTCATTTTATGAAAAATAACTCCCTCTTCTAAATCTTTTGGTATAAATACTTTTATACCTATACTAAATGGCTGATTTCTTTGGTAAATACCAATTTTATCTAAATCTAACCAAGTATCTCCATTCATAAACAAACCATTACCACTAGCTCCTTTTTTGTAAATAGGTTTTTCATTATCTACAAATTGCTGGCGCATTCTTATATTATTTTGTCCGTTACCACCTATAGCATTTGTTATTTTTGGAGTATTAAAATTAAAAGAGGCCACCAAACCAGTTGGTGCAGGCTGCAATGGTATTTTTTGATGACTATTATTGGCTAACCATTTGTTTGCTTTTGTGGTTTCATTTTGTGCAGTTTGCGCTACTTTATTTTCTGTAGTATTTACAATTTTTTCTAGATAAGCAATTACCCCTTCTTGCTCTTTAGTTGGCAACATCATTGCAGGAACTGGTGTAGCTAAATCCCAAGGAATTAAGCCGGTTTCATCTATATTGTTAAAAAAACTATACATTTCATAATAGTTTTTTTGTGAAATAGGGTCATACTTATGGTCATGGCATTTTGCGCAAGCGTAAGACAAGCCTAACATACCTTGTGTTACTGTAGCGGTCCTATCTGCAACATACTCAGATCTAAATTCTTCATCTATAATACCACCTTCTAAATTTTGCGGATGCAGTCTGTTAAAAGCTGTTGCTATTTTTTGTTCTGTTGTTGGGTCATCAAATAAATCTCCTGCCAATTGCCAAGTTAAAAACTCATTATATGGCATATTTTCATTAAAAGATTTTATTACCCAATCTCTCCACGGAGAAGTATCTCTATACCTATCATTACTATAACCGTGAGTATCTGCATATCTAGAAACATCCATCCAATCTAATGTCATTTGCTCTCCAAAATGAGGAGATGCTAATAACCTATCTATTTGTTTTTCAAAAGCATTAGTAGAAGTATCATTTATAAAATTTTGTATTTCTTGCTGTGTTGGCGGTAAACCTGTTAGGTCTAAAGAAGCCCTACGGAGTAACATATGCTTATTTGCTTTTTTAGAAGGTAAAAGGTTTACTTCTTCTAATTTTGCAAGAACAAAATTATCTATAGCATTTGCCGCTAAATTAGGCTCTTTAATTTTTGGTACAACTGGCTTTTCTGGTTTAATAAATGCCCAATGATCTTTATACTCAGCTCCGTCTTCAATCCACTTAATTAAAACAGCTTTTTCATAATCTGTTAAGGTTAAATGAGAACTAGGTTCTGGCATTATTAACTTAGGATCATCTGTCATTATTCTATGAAAAAACTCGCTTTTGTTTAAATTACCTGGAGTAATTGCAAATTTTCCTGGAGTCTCTGTTAATTCTGCATAAGCAAAACTAGCCTCATGTAATTGTAAGCCACCTTTTATATTTCCTTTATCTGGACCATGGCACAAATAGCATTTATCAGACAAAATTGGTTTTACATGCTGATTAAAATCTACTTTTTCTGGTAAGTTGTTATATTCTACAGCAACCAACTCTGGTAAGTCTGGGCCTCCACAAGAACACAATAACAAAAAAACACCACCTATAATTAACAGTATCTTATTTTTTAACATAAAATTTGACGATTATTTAATATCTCAAAAATAAAATAACTTGTAGCCATTTTATTGACCAAATCAGCTTATAAAATATACATTTCCGTTATGTTCAGTTTTTATCTAGTGATATAATCTACTAAAATTTGCTATTTTAGTAGAGATTTAAGTAGTTGTTTAGAAAAGTGTCTAGTTTTAGAAAAATACTAAATCAGCTATTTTAGAAGAATAAGTACTAATTATGATAGAAATTCTACAATCTTTAAGGTTAACTTTACTTAACACTGGCTATGCTAAATTAGGTACATCATGGAATTTTGACAATGTTATTAGTCCGTTTACCAGAATGTATTACATTACAAAAGGCACTGCTAAAGTGTACCATAATGATGGAGTTTACATTTTAAAGCCTGGCTACATATACTTAATTCCTAGCTATACTTATGCTAGGTATATTTGTGAGGATTATCATGAGCAATATTACATTAGTTTTTTAGAGGAAATTAATAATGGCTTGTCTATATACAATTTTAAAAATTTTGAATACGAAGTAAAAGCAGATGAAAAAAGCTTGTATTATTTTAAAAGATTGGTTGACTTAAATGCCAATAGGGAAATTAAAAATAGTGATCCTAAAACGTATGATAATAGACCTACACTATTAGACTTTATTAAACAAAATGAAAATTTAACCACAAAAGAGTTTATAGAAACCCAAGGAATATTAAATATATTAATATCAAAATTTATAACAAATAATAAACTCCCTAAAGAAATAAACCTAACCAACTCTAATTTAAACCAAATACTAAACTACATTAATAAAAATCTTCATTTACCAATTACTATAGATGAGCTTGCTAATAAGTGCCATTACAGTACAGATTATTTTTCTAAGTTATTTTTACAAACCTATGGTATTAGACCTAATAAATACATACAAACCAAAAGAATAGAGCGTGCACAACTACTGCTATTAACCACAAACGACTCTTTAGAAGAGGTGGCACAAAAGGTTGGTTTTGAAAACGTATCATACTTTTCTAGATCTTTTAAAAAGCATACAGAAAAAACACCTGCTTCTTTTAGAAAGGAACAGGTGAATATATAAATATAATAAGGTATTATGTATTAAAACTTACGTTCTTTTCTACCACGCATTTTATTAGCTTCTTTGTCTTTTAAAAACTTTTCTTTTACTGGATCCCAATCTAAATCTCTGCCTAAATTATACGCAATATTAGCAATATTACATACTGTTGCAGAACGGTGACCTGTTTCTACATCACAAATAGGTTGAGTTCTATTTTTTATAGAAGTAATCCAATCTTGGTAGTGATTCCCTTTTGTGTCATACAACTTAGTATCTGATGTTGTTAACTCTGCATTTACTAAATTTTTAGGCGTAGTTTCAAAATAGCTACGGCTAATATCCATAGTGCCTTTAGACCCTATAAAACGTACACCCCAACCTCTACCAAAGTCTTGGTGTATCATTTCTACTCCATTATCATAATACATTTTTAAACCTCTAACAGCTGTTTTATCTGTTGGCGGAACATACTTTACAGGTCCAGACCTATCCATACCTAATGCCCATTGTACAATATCAAACATATGTGCACCCCAATCACAAAGTATACCACCACCTACTTCTTCATAAAGTCTCCAGTCTGGCCAAAAATCAACATCGTTACGAGATGGTGCTAATCTGTGGTTATATTCTAATAATGGGGCAGGTCCGCACCAATTGTTCCAATTTACCTCACTTGGTAGTGTTTCTGCTTTTAAATTGTATGGTACTGCTGGGTCTCCTACATTTACCAATACTTGTTTTATATCTCCCAGGTAACCATTTCTAACAAGTTCACAGGCTCTTCTAAAATTTTTGTTAGAACGTTGCATACTACCAGTTTGCAATATTTTACTTGTTTTTTTTGCTGTTTTAACTAGATCTATACCCTCATTAATATTATGAGTTAAAGGTTTTTCACAATAAACATCTTTACCCGCTTTCATAGCATCTATAGCTTGTATTGCATGCCAATGATCTGGTGTTGCAATAACTACGGCATCTATATCATTACGGTCTAACAACTCCTTGTAATTTGTGTATGTAGTTACTCCGTTGTAACTATTTTGGTTTCTTTTGTCTGCATAAATTTTATTTACAGCACCTTTAAACCATTCGTTTTTTGTAGACCATACATCACAGGCTGCTATAATTTGGGAATTTGTAGCACCCACAAAATTATTTGCTAAACCTCTACTTTGTTTTCCTAATCCTATAAAACCTATATTAACTCTGTCACTTGGAGCAACAAATCCTCTACCAAAAATATGCCTTGGTAATATAGTAATGGCTCCGGTTGCTAAAGCTGTTTTTGTAATAAAGCCTCTTCTGGATACTTTGGTGTTTATTTTTGTTTTTTTAATGTTGCCTGAGTCTTTCATTTATAAGGTTGCTTATTTTAGTTAAAAAAGGTTTATCTCTAAATTTAAAATATTTACTTCAATAAAATTAGTAATACTATAATTTGTCTAGTAATAGAAGTGTTTAAAATTGTAGCACAAATGGTTAATTTTAAATAAAAAAGACAAAAAAAATCCGAAAACACTAGGCTTTCGGATTCTTAAACTGATTTTTACTTGTACTATTTTTTTTCCTGAAGTATTGTTATTAATTCTAAAGGGCTAGATACATAAGTTGTTCTTTCTTCAAAATATTTTTCTTTTAAATTTATAGGATTACCAGCTACCAATAAATGTGCACTTGTATTACTTAATATTTCTTCTATTTTGTCTTTTACCTTGTCTGGTATTGTTGTAATAAACATTGTTAGCATTAATTTAGGCTGTACTATTTCTTGTACAGACTTTAAATTTTCAAGCGGCACGTGTTGCCCTAAGTAATAAACATTCCACCCCAAATCTTTTGCTATGTACTGTGCCAGTAACAAACCTATTTCATGATGTTCATTTTCAGGTAAAAACAATACTATTTTAGATGCACTTTCTTCTGGCAATGATAAATTATCAATAGCCGATACTACTTTTTGTCTTATTAAGTTAGACACAAAATGTTCTTGAGCAGGCATTACTTTATCTATACCCCAAAGCACACCTATTTGATTTAAAAAGGGGTAAATTAGGTCTGAAACTGTTTGTAAAAGCCCTTTATTTAGGATATGAGCATCTAAAATTTTCACAAATTCTCGCTCATTCATTTCTAACAAACATAACATTAGCGCCGTAAGCACATCACCATCTATAGGCTTTAATAAAACTTCAGTTACATTGGCATGCAACTCATCATTAGACATCTTGTCTATCTTAGAAATTTTAAAACCATTTCTATGTAAAATACTTACATTAAGCAGTTTACGTAATAACTCATCTGTATAATATCTAATATTAGTATCGGTACGTTTAGGCTGTACAAAGGTGTATCTGCTCTCCCACTTTCGTAAAGTGTGTGCATTGATACCAGTTAGTGTGGCAACCTGAGACATTGAATAACTACCCATTTGTTTACTTATTTACTGTTTGCAAAAATAACTCAAAAATAGACTCAAACCATATTTTGTCTAATTTTTTATTCTTTTTACTAGACATTTTAAAATATTTTAATACATTTGTCTAACAATAACCTTATAAAAGTTAGACAATATGAAAATTAAAATTTATTTTTCGGCATTACTTCTATTCTTATTTACGTTTACATCTTGTAATGATGATGATGACACACCCCAAGAAAAAGAAGCACAATTAAACATTGTAGAGACGGCATCTAGCACAGATGCGCTTAGCTCTTTGGTTGCTGCATTATCAAAATCAGACGAGAGTCCTAACTCAGATCTTATTTCTGCATTAAGTGGTAACGGACCATTTACAGTATTTGCCCCTACAAATGATGCATTTACTGCTTTATTTGCTAGTCTAGACGGTTATTCTTCTTTAGATGATTTTGATACGGAAGAAGAAAAAGCTTTACTTGCTACTATTTTAAAATACCACGTTGTTGCTGGTGCCGCTGTTACGTCTAGCGACTTAACAGACGGACAAGTAGTAACTACACTGTCTGGAGAAGGTGTATCTATATCTTTAAATAATGGTGTTTTTGTAAGTGATGCATCAGACGTAGATGCACAAGTGGTTACAGCAGATGTAGATGCTACAAACGGTATTGTACACGTAATAAATAAAGTATTATTACCACAATCTGTAATAGATGCTATTAATTTAGGAACACTGGTAGAAGTTGTTGTTGCTAGTGATGCATTAACTGTTTTAGAAGCTGCAGTTATAAAGGCTGGTTTAGTAGACACATTAAATTCTGATGGTCCATTTACTGTTTTTGCTCCAACTGATACTGCTTTTATTGCTCTTTTAGATATGTTAGGAGATGATTATACTTCTTTAGATGATTTTGATACTGATGAAGAAATACAATTATTAAAAGACATTTTACTATACCACGTTATACCTGCAAAAGTTTTATCTACAGATTTAGCTGCTGGTGAAGTAAGTACTGCCTTAGCAGACAATACAATAGAAGTAGTTGATAATGATGGTACTTTTGTTATTGCTGATGCATCAGACATTAATGCAAACATTTCTGCTGTAGATATTATGGCATCTAATGGTGTTGCTCATGTTATAGACAAGGTATTGTTGCCACAAGCTGCAGTAGATTTTATTGCAGATCAACAACCTACTATTGTAGAATTAGCAATAGCTACAGATGATTTATCATTATTGGTTGGTGCTTTACAACAAGCAGATGCTGGTTTGGTAGATTTATTAGGTACAGATGGTCCTTTTACTGTATTTGCACCAACTAATGCTGCTTTTGCTGCATTATTAGATGAGTTAGGAGATGATTATAACGAGTTATCAGATTTTGATACCGAAGATGAAAAAGCAATGCTAGCTACAATATTAAAATATCATGTTGTTGCTGGTACAGCTGCTTTTTCTACAGATTTAAGTAATGAGCAAATGATTACTACTGCACAAGGTGAAGACGTAACAGTTAACCTAACAGGAGGCGTATTTATACAAGATGCGACTGAAACTGATGCGACTGTTACTACTGCAGATATTGAAGCTAAAAACGGTGTAATTCATATAGTAGACAAAGTATTGTTACCACAAGAAATTGTAGATGCATTACAACCTAATATAGTAGAACTTGCAATTGCTACAGACAACTTATCATTATTGGTTACTGCATTGCAACAAGCAGATGCAGGGTTGGTAGAGTTATTAGGTACTGAAGGTCCTTTTACTGTATTTGCACCAACCAATGCAGCATTTGAAGCTTTGTTAGATGATTTAGGCCCGGACTATACAAGTTTAGCAGATTTTGACACAGAAGATGAAAAAACGCTTTTAGCTAACATACTTAAATACCATGTTGTTTCTGGTGCTGCTGTATTATCATCAGACCTAACAGACGGACAAATGGTAACTACTGCACTAGGCCAAGATGTTACAGTTAACCTAACTGGCGGTGTATTTATTACAGATGCAACCAGTAGCAATGCAGAGGTAACTACTGCAGATGTAGAAGCTAGCAATGGTGTTGTACACATCATAAACAAAGTGTTAATGCCAGACACTCATTAACATAAAATTAGATTAACCTGTTGGTTGGGTTAATTTGGTTGTTGTACCGGTGATGTAAAAATCACCGGTTTTTAATATTATATTTAAAAACAAATAGTATCTTAGGAAGATACTTGTTAATAGTTTATGAAAAAAGTAATTATTATAGGCTCTGGTTTTTCATCACTATCTGCTAGTTGCTACTTAGCAAAAGCTGGTTATGATGTTACTATGTTAGAGAAAAACACAACTACTGGCGGTAGAGCTAGACAACTAAAAACAAACGGTTTTGTTTTTGATATTGGCCCTACATTTTATTGGATGCCAGATGTTTTTGACAAGTTTTTTGCTGACTTTAATAAAAAAACAAGCGATTATTACCAGCTAGACCAACTAAACCCTGCTTACCAAATTTATTTTGGCAAAAACGATGCTATTTCAATTTCTGAAGATTTTAATGAAACAAGAGATACTTTTGAAAAAATAGAACCTGGTAGCGGTAAACAATTAGAACGCTTTATTAACAAAGCTCGTATTAATTATGATATTGCTATAAAAAAACTAGTATACAACCCTGGTGAAAACATCTTTGAAATTATAAACCGTAAAACAATTACCAAATTGTACGAGTTTATACTTACTATAAAAAATCAGGTATCTGGTTATGTAAAAAATGATAAGCTACGTAAAGTATTAGAATTTCCTGTTTTATTTTTAGGCGCTAAGCCAAGTAATACACCATCATTCTATAATTTTATGAACTATGCAGACCTTAAACTTGGTACTTGGCACCCACAAGGAGGTATGTACAAAGTTGTTGAAGGTATGCAAACATTAGCACAAAGTTTAGGTGTAAAAACCATTACAGATAGCCCTGTTTTAAAAATTGATATACAAAACGGTAAAGTAAAAGGTGTAGAAAGTAAAAGTGGGTATCTAGAGTGTGATGTTCTTTTAAGCGGTGCAGATTATCACCACACAGAAACTTTACTACCTGAACAATATAGACAATACACAGAAAGTTACTGGGACAAAAAAATATTTGCTCCTTCAGCCCTATTATTTTTTGTTGGTTTTAATAAAAAAATTGAAGCTGTAAATCATCATACATTATTTTTTGATACTGATTTTGAAGAGCACGCGAAAACAATTTACGATACTAAAGAATGGCCTAACAAGCCCTTGTTTTATGCCAGTTTCCCTAGTAAAACAGATATTAGTAGCGCTCCAGAAGGCAAAGAGGCCGCTATATTTTTAGTACCTATTGCCCCAGATATTGAAGACACTAAAGAACTAAGAGAACACTACTTTAATCAGATTATAGAAAGAGTAGAAAAACTAACAGATCAAAAATTAAAAGAAGATATATTATTTAAAGAATCTTATTGTGTCGACAATTTTAAAGACGATTACAATTCTTACAAAGGAAATGCATATGGATTAGCCAATACACTAATGCAAACCCATATTTTAAGACCTAAACTAAAAAGTAAAAAAGTAGACAATTTATATTTCTGTGGACAATTAACTGTTCCAGGACCAGGTGTGCCACCATCATTAATATCTGGCAAAGTAGTAAGTGAACTAATTTTAAAACATAGTAAATAATGAAAGCTCTGTTTGATTCCTCTAGCGTTAATTGTAGTAAATTAATAACCACAACTTATAGTACGTCATTTTCTATAGGTATAAAACTATTTGCACCATCTATAAGACCCGCCATATATGCTATTTATGGTTTTGTTAGGTATGCAGATGAAATTGTAGACACTTTTCATGATTATAATCAAGAAGAGCTTTTAAATGAGTTTGAAGAGGAGTACAGAAAATCTCTTATCCGTAAAATAAGCCTTAATCCTATTATAAACTCTTTTCAAGAAGTTGTTTTAAAATATGATTTACAAGAGTATGTAGACGCCTTTTTAACTAGCATGCGTTTTGACCTTAACAAAACAGAATACAGCACAAGGGAAGAATATAACGAATATATTTATGGCTCTGCAGATGTAGTAGGTTTAATGTGTTTACGCGTTTTTGTTAATAATGACAATGAAAGATTTAACCACTTAAAAGAGTCTGCACAGTACTTAGGATCTGCTTTTCAAAAAGTAAACTTTTTAAGAGATTTTAAAGACGATATTAATGAATTAGGAAGATCTTATTTTCCCGAATTAAATACTAACACACTTACACATACTGCTAAAGACCGTATTTTAAAAGATATTGAAAACGATTTTTCTGAAGCTTACAAAGGTATTGTTCAACTTCCTTTAGAAAGCAGATTAGGTGTTTTTGTAGCATATAAGTACTACTCTAAATTACTTAACAAACTAAAAAAGGCAGATACTAGTAGTATTATGAACAGTAGAATACGTATTTCTAATCCGCTAAAGTTTTTAATTTTAACCAAAGCATATATTAGATTTAAATTTAATATTATATAACGTAATTTCTTATAACTTTATAGTTTATTAGTAGTGACTTTTAAACATAGTTAATGAAATTATTTTTTCTCTTATTTGTTTTAATTTTTAACCAAACCACAGATTGTACAAGTTTGGAAAGTATTAGAAATACATTTCATACTATAAAAACTAATGATGATTTAAAGAAGTTTATAAAAAGTAGCAAACAAATTAATTGCTCTAAAGCTACACCATACATTGCCTCATGCACAATGAAAAAAGCTGAGTTTACAGTATGGCCCTTTAAAAAATTAGCGTATTTTAATGAAGGTAAAAAAACATTAGAAAATTACATCAAAAAATACCCAAACGATATAGAAGCAAGGTATGTGAGGTACTTAGTGCAAAACAACATCCCCAGTTTTTTAGGGTACAACACTAGAATTGCAGCAGATAAAAAATTCATTTTAGATAATTTAGATGCATCTGAATTACCTAAAAATTACAAAAAAGTAATTTTAAAAAATATAAATACAATAAGCCCAAATTAATGAAAATAGTACTTTTTATACTAGTTACAGTTGTTACATTTACTGTTATGGAAGTTATAACTTGGCTAACACACAAATATGTAATGCATGGTTTTTTATGGGTTTTACATGAAGATCATCATCAGCCAAAATACCCACACCCTTTTGAAAAAAATGATTTGTTTTTTGTAATATTTGCGATACCTAGCATTGCCTTATTTTTCTTTGGTATTAGACCACAATTAAACGTTTTGTTTTTTATTGGTTTAGGTATTTTATTTTATGGCATTGCTTATTTTTTAATTCATGATGTGTTAATTCACCAACGTTTTAAATGGTTTAAAAAAACAAAAAACAAATATTTAATAGGTCTGCGTAAAGCACACAAAGTACACCACAAACACTTAGGTAAAGAACACGGAGAGTGTTTTGGAATGTTATATGTCCCAAAAAAATACCATAAACAATACAAACCTTAATGAAGCCCTTTTATTACCTACTTATAAATTTTGCTTGCATTAGTATACCTTTTATTGCTAGCTTTTACCCAAAACACGCTTTTTACAAAAAATGGGGTTCATTTTTTAAAGCGTGCATACCTGTTGCTTTATTTTTTATTGTTTGGGATTATTGGTTTACAGCTATAGGAGTTTGGGGGTTTAATAAAGATTACCTTAGTGGAATATTTTTTGGAGAATTACCTTTAGAGGAAGTTTTATTTTTTATAGCCATACCATATGCATG
The DNA here is from genome assembly GCF_000190595.1 of Cellulophaga lytica DSM 7489. Taxonomy (NCBI): domain Bacteria; kingdom Pseudomonadati; phylum Bacteroidota; class Flavobacteriia; order Flavobacteriales; family Flavobacteriaceae; genus Cellulophaga; species Cellulophaga lytica. Next base: position 504,230 of record NC_015167.1, read on the forward strand.
TGTTTTTACATACTTTGCCATATTATTTTTAATAAAAAATAATCCATTACAAAAAATTGAAAAATACATTACATTTACAATAATTGCTACTTGTTTAATTACCGCTTTATTTAATTTAGACAAGCTATACACGTGTACAACTGGTATTTTAGCCGTCCTTTTTTTAGTTTATTTGTACTATAAAAAAACAAACCTTAGCTATCATTATTTAACGTATTTAATAATTATACCATTTTTTTTAGCCAGTAATGGTTTGTTAACTGGCAGTTTTTTAGAGTCTCCTATTGTTTGGTATAACAATGCAGAAAATTTAGGTGTTAGAATAGGTACTATACCTGTAGAGGATTGTTTTTACGGACTTGTACTTATTTTTATGAATATTGAGTTGTTTCGTTACTTTAACAAACAAAATCAATAATTAATCTTCTATACCTTCTTTATATACTTTTAATGCTCTTTCCCTAGCTGCTTTATGCTCTACCATTGGCTGCGGATAATTAAACCCATCCAACTCAGGAATCCAATGCTTGACGTATTTAAAATCTTTATCAAACTTTTTTAATTGTGTTATAGGGTTAAATATTCTAAAATACGGAGCAGCATCACAACCAGTACCTGCTGCCCATTGCCAATTGCCGTTATTAGAGGCCAACTCATAGTCTAACAACTTTTTAGCAAAATAGGCCTCTCCCCACTGCCAATCTATTAATAAATGCTTACATAAAAAGCCAGCAGTAATCATACGCACTCTATTATGCATATACCCTGTTTTGTTTAACTGTCTCATACCGGCATCTACCATAGGATAACCTGTATTACCTGTACACCATTTTTCAAAATCTTCTTTGTTATTGCGCCACTTTATTCCATCGTATTTAGATCTAAAATTTTGGGTAACAACCTTTGGAAAATGAAATAAGATTTGAGTAAAAAATTCTCTCCAAACCAATTCACTTAAAAACACACTTTCTAAACCATCTAAACCTCTAATTAATTTGCGTACACTTACGGTTCCAAAACGCAAATGTGGACCTAAATATGTTGTTATATCATCAGACGGAAAATCTCTTTTTTCTGCATAAATATCTAGATGCTCTAAATTGTATGGTTCTACCGTTATGTTTGATGCACTAAATCCTAAATTTTCTAATGAAGGAAAATCTACATTAAACTCTAATAATTTACCTTTAAAGTCACATTTCTTATCTTCAATTAGGTCTGGAGTAAATTTAGATAACCATTTATTTTTATATGGCGTATAAACCGTATATGGATCACCGTCATTCTTTAAAACATCATTCTCTTCAAAAATAACACTGTCTTTATTAGACTTAACCTTTATAGATTTATCGTTTAAAAATGAAGTTATTTTCTGATCTCTTTCTCTTGCATATGGCTCATAGTCTTTATTAAAAAAAACACGCTCTACATTGTATGTACTTACTATTTTTTTCCAAGCAAGTTCTGGTGTTGTATGTAAGCATAGTACACCACTATTATATTCTTTTAAAGTTAAATTTATAGCTGATATAGTTTTATGTATAAACGTTACTCTTGCATCATCTGCATCTAGTTCATTTAAAATATTTTCATCAAAAATAAAAACAGGAAGTACGGGATTACCAGATTTTAATGCATTACACAGTGCCGTATTGTCTTCAATCCTTAAATCTCTCCTAAACCAAAAAACAGATATTTTATCACTCATAAAACTATAATTATGCTTGTATCAAAAATAAGGCCTATTGAGTAAAAAAGCTATTATATGCTAGGCTAATACAGAAACAAAAACACATAAAATTTCAAATTAAAAAGTTTATATATCTATAGCACATAGTTATATTTGCGCTATAAATTATTTTAACCAATGGCTACGTGGCGGAATTGGTAGACGCGCTACCTTGAGGGGGTAGTGTTCTTAAGAACGTGCTGGTTCGACTCCAGTCGTAGTCACAAAAAAAGCGCTTTTTATAAGCGCTTTTTATTTTTTCATCTATATTTTATTCTTTCAACAGCTTATCTAATAATTTACGTGTTTTTTCACTATTCCAATCTTTTGCTCCGGTTTCTTTAACTATAATTTTTCCAGATTTATTTAATACAAATGTTGTTGGAATTACAGTATGTTTAAGCTCTTGCGGTAACTTGTAATTAGAATAATACACATTAAAACTAAAATTGTTTTCTTTTAGGTATTTATTTACATTTTTTACTTTATCGCTTGCCAAAAAAATAAACTCTACATCATTTTTATAGTCAGTATATAACTTTTGTAAACTTGGCATTTCTGCAACACAAGGCGGACACCATGTTGCCCAAAAATTGATAAAAACTACTTTACCTTGGTAGTCATTAAAATTAAAACTGTTTTCTTTAGCATCTACAAATTTCCAGTTATAATTTTGCAACACAATTTGCTCTTCTTGCTTTAGGGTATTTGGGTTACCTGAAAAAATTTGATTTGTAAAAACCTTTACTTTAAACCCTAACGGAGTAAATATTATGGCAACTATAAGTACATAAAAAGCAATATTAAATATTCTTTTTTTAGTAAAAGCCATTTTTACTCTTTTAAAAGGTTTTCTACAGTTTGGTATACAGTATTATTATCCCAATTAGATATACCTTCTTCATAAATCACAATATTGCCTTGTTTATCTATTACATAACTAGAAGGCACTTTTTCTGTATTTACAGCGTGTTTAGCATCAATAATTAAATATGTAACAGGAAAATTAAATTTTTTAAGCTGCATAAATTCTTCTACTACATCTTTTTCTTCATTAGTAATTATATAAAAGTCTATTTTACCTTTATAATCATTATAAAACTTTTGTATGGATTGTAGTTCGGCTTCACAATGAACTTTCCATGACGCCCAATTGTTTATAAAAATTACATTCCCTTTAGACTTTTTAAAGTTAAACAAGTTGTGATCTTCATCTTTTAAAACCCAGTCATAATCTGTTATTTTTTTCTGATTTTCTTTAGTAATAACAGAAGGAGCAGTTGCTACCATATTGTTTAAAAATATTTTCCCCATATGCCCTAAGGGAGTCCAAAAAAATGCTGCTATAAGAAGCATTATTAGAAGAGTAAAAACTGTTTTCTTTTTCATTTTATATTGTATAATTACCCCTAAAATATGAAGATAAATTCATATAAAAATAAAAACTCCCGAATTACTTCGGGAGTTTTCTTTTATTAAAACAAACTTGGCTTATGCCGCGTTTTCTTTTTTAATTACATTTAACGCAGAACCTTCTCTATACCAATCAATTTGAGGTTGGTTGTAAGTGTGGTTAAGCTTAATAACATCTTTGCTACCATCTGCATGAACTAACTCTAAAGTTAATTGTTTGTCTGGAGCAAATTCTGCTATGTCAATAAAGTTAAATGTATCATCTTCCTGTATTAAGTCATAATCTGCCTCATTTGCAAATGTTAAACCTAACATACCTTGCTTTTTAAGGTTTGTTTCATGAATACGTGCAAAAGATTTTACTATTACAGCCGCAACACCTAAATGTCTTGGCTCCATAGCTGCGTGCTCACGAGAAGATCCTTCTCCATAGTTATGGTCTCCCACAACTACAGATCTAACACCTGCAGCTTTATATGCACGTGCAGTATCTGGAACACCACCGAACTCACCTGTTAATTGGTTTTTAACAAAATTTGTTTTTTTGCCAAAAGCGTTAACAGCTCCAATTAAACAGTTGTTAGAAATATTATCTAAATGCCCACGGAAACGTAACCAAGGACCAGCCATAGAAATGTGGTCTGTTGTACATTTACCAAAAGCTTTAATAAGCAATTTAGCTCCCATTAAACTTTCGTCTTTAATAGGCGTAAATGGCTCTAATAATTGTAATCTTTCAGAATCTGGAGAAACTTTAACCTCTACACCAGAACCATCTTCATCTGGAGCTAAGTAACCAGCATCTTCTACATCAAAACCTTGTGGAGGCAACTCTATACCTAATGGCATATCTAATTTTACCTCTTCACCATCTTCATTAATTAATGTATCGTTCATAGGATCAAAATCTAAACGACCAGATATTGCTATTGCAGCAACCATTTCTGGAGAACCAACAAATGCGTGTGTATTTGGGTTACCATCTGCTCTTTTAGAGAAGTTACGGTTAAATGAGTGTACAATTGTGTTTTTCTCATCACCTTTAGCATCACTTCTGTCCCACTGACCTATACAAGGTCCACAAGCATTAGTAAATACTGTAGCTCCTAAGTTTTCAAAAATATCTAATATACCGTCTCTTTCTGCGGTAAAACGAATTTGCTCTGAACCTGGGTTGATACCAAAATCTGATTTGGGCTTAATTTTTTTATCTACAGCTTGTTTAGCTATAGAAGCTGCTCTTGTTAAATCTTCGTAAGAAGAGTTGGTACAAGAACCAATTAATCCCCAATCTACTTTTAAAGGCCAATCATTTTCTTTAGCTTTTTCTCCTAACTGGCCTACTGGTGTAGCTAAATCTGGAGTAAAAGGTCCGTTTAAATGAGGTCTTAATTCATCTAAATTAATTTCTATAATTTCATCAAAATATTGCTCTGGATTAGCGTAAACTTCTGGATCTGCAGTTAAGTGCTCTTTAACTTCATTTGCTGCATCTGCAACATCATTACGGTCTGTTGCACGTAAGTAACGCTCCATAGACTCATCATAACCAAATGTAGATGTAGTTGCTCCTACTTCTGCACCCATATTACAAATTGTACCTTTACCTGTACAAGAAAGGTTTTTAGCACCTTCTCCAAAATATTCTACAATTGCACCAGTACCACCTTTAACAGTTAAAATACCTGCAACTTTTAATATAACGTCTTTTGCTGATGTCCAACCAGAAATATTTCCAGTTAATTTAACACCTATTAATTTTGGAAATTTAAGTTCCCAAGCCATACCTGCCATAACATCTACAGCATCTGCACCACCAACACCAATAGCAACCATACCTAAACCACCAGCATTAACTGTATGAGAATCTGTACCAATCATCATTCCGCCAGGAAATGCATAATTTTCTAAAACTACTTGGTGAATAATACCTGCTCCTGGTTTCCAGAAACCAATACCATACTTGTTAGAAACAGACTCTAAAAAGTTAAACACCTCTGCACTTGTAGAATTTGCTACTTTTAAATCTGGTGCAGCACCACTTTTAGCTTGTATTAAGTGATCACAGTGTACTGTTGTAGGAACTGCAACTTTTGGCTTACCAGCTTGCATAAACTGTAATAATGCCATTTGTGCGGTGGCATCTTGACAAGCAATACGGTCTGGTGCAAAATCTACATAGTCTTTACCTCTTGTAAATTTAGTATTTGGATTACCATCCCATAAGTGAGAATACAATATTTTTTCTGAAAGTGTAAGTGGCTTTCCTACTATTTCACGAGCCATATCTACTCGTTCAGCCATACGGGCATAAACCCCTTTTATCATATCAATGTCAAATGCCATTCCTTTTAGTTTTGAGTTTAATTTATTGCAATTCCACAAAATTAATAAAATCTAAAGGGTAAACGAAAGAATTGGGCAACGATTAGTGTTATTTTGCTAAAAAAACAAAAAAATGCACTTGTAAAAATGAATGCATCATTTTTTACTTAAAATATTATCAAATTATCTACGAAAACGTTTGAAATTGATTTTTCTTTAATTAGAGCAATTTGGCAATTATTTGTTCTTCAGAAATATTTTCTGCTTCTGCCTTGTAGTTTTTTATTATTCTATGCCTTAATATACCTGTAGCAACAGCCTGTACGTCTTCTATATCTGGAGAAAATTTTCCGTTTACAGCTGCATGTGCTTTTGCTGCTAATATTAAATTTTGAGAAGCTCTTGGCCCCGCTCCCCAATCTAAATATTGCTTTACATAATCATTGGCTGTGTCTAGATTAGGTCTAGTGCTATTTACCAACTTAACAGCATATTCTACAACATTATCTGGCACAGGAATTCTACGTACCAAAAGCTGTACTGCTACTATTTCTTCTGCACTAAATAAGGCGTTAATTGTAGGTTTATTGTCTGATGTTGTTCGTTTAACAACCTCTATTTCTTCTGCTACAGATGGGTATTGTAATTCTATAGCAAACATAAACCTATCTAACTGTGCTTCTGGTAAAGGATATGTACCTTCTTGCTCTATAGGGTTTTGTGTAGCCAGTACAAAATAAGGAAGATCTAATTTGTAATGGTTACCAGCTATTGTTACAGCCCTTTCTTGCATTGCTTCTAAAAGAGCCGCTTGCGTTTTAGGCGGTGTTCTGTTTATTTCATCTGCCAAAATAATATTAGAAAAAATAGGACCTTTTATAAACTTAAAGTTTCTTTTTTCGTCTAATATTTCACTACCTAAAATATCACTAGGCATTAAATCTGGCGTAAACTGTATGCGTTTAAAATCTAACCCTAAGGTTTGGGCTATTGTGTTTACCATTAGGGTTTTTGCCAAACCGGGCACACCTACTAACAAAGAGTGACCGCCTGTATAAATAGATAGTAATATTTGATCTATTACTACATCCTGGCCCACAATTACTTTAGCAATTTCTTGCTTTAGTGCGTGGTGTTTTTCAACTAAATTTTTAACAGCAGTTACGTCTGACATAAAGTTCTACTATTTTTTAAACCAGTTGTTTTTAAACTCGCAATCTTTATTGTCTTTATTAATACTTACATAAGTATCATTAATATGCTCAACCATCCATTCCTGTATAGCATCTACTCTTTTTTGCGTTAATGCTAACTCCTGAATTTTAGTATAATCTTGTGCAAAATCTGCTACGTGCTCATCATACCTATTGGTAATCTTCATTATCTTATACTTTTTTGCACCACCCTGTTGCTCTACCTCTAAAATAGGCATAGAGATTTCATTATCTTTAATATCCCTAACTTGGTTATACAACTCTGGTTGCATTTTAGTAAGCTCAAACTTGGTACTAAAATCTTGTGGGTTTCTTAATTGCCCACCTTCGTATTTTGTTTCTTTCTGATCAGAAAAATTTAAAGCAGCTTCTGCAAATGTAAGCTCACCATCTAAAATTCTCTGTCTTATTTTCTCTAATTCTAACCTAGCTTCTTCAAGTCTTTCATCAGATATTTTAGGCGCCATAAGAATATGCCTTACATCTCTTTCCTGACCTTTAATTTTTTCTAAGTAAATAATATGAAACCCAAACTGTGTTTCAAAAGGTTCAGAAACTTCACCCTCTTTTAAACTAAAAGCAACATCTTTAAATTCTTTTACAAAGTTAGTTTCCTTTTTAATTTTATAAAAACCTCCATTAGACCTAGATCCTTCATCCTCAGATGAAATAATTGCTTTAATTTTAAAACTAGAACCACCTACTAAAACATCTTCTCTTATTTTATTAAGTTTATCTATTACTTTTTGTTTTTCTTCCTCACTAGCTTCTGGTTGCTTTACAATTTGTGCAATCTCTAACTGTGCACCAAAAACTGGTCTTTCCTCTTTTGGTATTTTTTTATAAAACTGCCTTACTTCTTCTGGAGTAATTTCTATTTCTTCAATAATTTTTTGTTGCATTTTTTCAGACAACATTCTTAGCTTATTAATTTTAAAAAGATCTTCTCTTAATGCTTCTTGAGAATCTTTTTTGTAATACTTAAGTAACTTATCCATAGAACCTATTTGCCCTACTAAGCTTTGTATTTGTCTCTCACTAGTTGCGTTAACTTCATCATCAGAAACCAGTAAACTATCTTGTACAGCTTGGTGCGCGTACAAACGGTCTTCCATTAATTTACCTAAAAGACCACATTTAGTTATATCATCTTCAGAAACACCTTGACTACGTAAATCTATCAATGTTTTTTCTATATCAGAATCTAGTATAACATAATCCCCCACAACGGCAGAAACACCATCTAATTTTATTCTTTTAAAGTTAGATTTTATAGTGTCTTGTGCTATTTGCACAACATCTTCTATTTGCTCTTGTTCTTGCATTGCATTAGCTGTAAAGGTTACAGTTAATAACATTGCTAGTAAAAAAGTAATGTTGTTATTCTTGTTTTTCATATGTCTCAAATTCCTTATTTTTAATAGCTTCATCTATAATATCTACCTCTAATTTTCTTAGGTACTCTAATCTTCTTCGGTTTAGTAAAACACGTTTAATTGTTGGTGTAATGTACTGTAAGGGTGCAGGCTGGTTTTTATCAATCATATCCACAACCTTGGTCAAATATACCCCTAATGAATCTTGCATCTCAAAAAATTGTGCTTTTTTTAAGTATTGCTGTTCATTATCTGATGTTAATGGTGGTATTTCACTCTTTAACCTAGAGGCTTCTACCCAAACAGAATCGTTAAAATTAACCTTTCTAAATTGTACACTAATAGAATCTAAATACATACGGTCTTTTTCTGTAAACCCTTTTAGTTTTTCTATTACTGCAGATTTATTTAAAAATTGAGGAGGCAGCTCTACATAACGTACCCGAACAATTTTCTCGTTAAGTTTAAAGTTCTCTTTTTCTTTTTGGTAAAAAGCGTTTAACTCTTCATTAGTAATAACAGTATCTTGCTCTTTTTGCACTAAAGCTTCCTTGTAAGCTCCTGTATACAAATCTGTTTTATAATTTGCTACAAGTCTATCAAACTCTGCCAACTGTTCTTCAGACAAGTTTACTTTAGACTTTGACATTAACAACTGCTTAGATGCCCAATTATTTATATAATTGGTTACTAAAGTGGTGCTATCTTCTTTAGTTGTGTTTTTAGGAATTAAATCTTGTATATCTTCTTTATACAAAAAATTTTCTCCTACCCTTGCTATAGCAACCTTATCTTTATCACTAACAAAAACACCTTGACATGAGCTAAGTGTTAATGTGCCATAAAGTATTCCTAACAAGAAAACTAACTTATTTATATGTTGCATAAATTGGTGCATCACGCAAAAATAACAATTAGATGTTGCGATACAAGATTTATTGTAAAATGATTAACACTTTTTAGCATTAAATACTAAAAAATAGTAAATTTTAATACTAAAAAATAAGTATTTAGCTTAAGAGAACTATTTTTATTATTATCTACTTCCTTTAATTTTAATAAAGAAATAGTAGTTTTACCTAAATATATTTACACCAACTTATAATATGTCTAAAAAAATAAAACTGATATGGGACTTTAGGGGTCCGGCTGCCGAAAAAACGGCAGAACATCATGAAATACACTTAAAAGAATTTATTGAAGCAGAAAAACTAGATCTTAATATTACCGGATTTACAGCTGTAACAGATATGCATAGTATAGCATTTTTAGTTGTTAATGAACAGGAAATGATTGCCGTTAGAGACGCATTAAAACCACACAGAGGAGAATTATACAACGCAAAATGAAGCCTTTTACACTAGCCTTACTTTCTTTTATTTTTCTTTTTTCTTGTAAAGAAAAACAACAAAAAATAAACCATCCTATTAATTATATTATTGCATCTAAAAGTGATAATATAAAAAGGGTTTTAGACAGCATTACTAATCATGAGGTACAATTTAGATATACTGAAATAAAAAAGACTAATGGTGTTTATGTGTTTAATAATTTTGATTTTAACACCAATTCAAACAATTACTTTTATCCAGCTAGCTCTGTAAAATTACCTATTGCTGTTTTAACATTAGAAAAAATATTTGAAAGCGAAGGCTACACTAAGGATACCGAGTTTTTTATTGAAGGTGACACTTTAAAAACAACATTTGCTAAAGAAATTACTAAACTATTTGCTGTGAGCGACAATGATGCTTACAATAGATTATTTGAGTTTTTAGGCCAAGATTATATTAACAAAAAACTTAAAGACAAAGGCATAAATAATGTTAGAATAGCTCACAGACTTTCTACGGATAATGCTGATAATGTTACTACAAAACCACTGGTTATTTATACAAATGATAGCACAACTATAAATACCAACGCTATAATTAACAGCCCTATTGCTCCATTACAACTTGATAAAATTAAAAAGGGTATTGGTTATATTGATGAAGATGAAGTATTGCAAAACCAACCTTTTGATTTTAGTTTCAAAAATTACTATAGTATTGATGCCCAACAACAGGTTTTACAGCGTATAATTTATCCTGAATCATTTTCTAGTGAACAGCAATTTAATTTATATTTAGATGATTTATCTTTCTTAAAAAAAGTAATGAGTAATACACCTAAAGATGCCGGTTATACAGATAGCACTTATTATGATAGCTATGTAAAATTCTTTATGTATGGCGACACAAAAAAGCCTATACCAGGTAATATTAAAATATACAATAAGGTTGGCTACGCGTACGGAACTTTAACAGATTGCGCTTTTATTGAAGACACAAAAAATGATATTAGATTTATGTTAACAGCTACTATTTTAGTGAATAGCAATGGTGTTTATAATGACAACACCTATGAGTATGAGTCCGTAGGAATTCCCTTTTTAGCAGAATTAGGCAGAGAGTATTACAATTACAACTTGCAAAAAAAACAGAACTAAACCCCCAATTTATACTATTTAAGGTATAAACTTGTTATTATACATACCCCTTTACAAATGTAAACTGCTATATTTCACGGTTTATAGGGTATTAACCAACCTATAGTTAGCTGTACATTGCGTGCTACTATAAAAAATATAATTTTTAGGAACTAGCTTATGGCAAACGACCAAGAATATTTAAATAACCTAACCAAACAGTTTGAAATTCTTTTAAGCAAGCAAGAGCATTTTGCTAAGGAGCTTATGGTTTTACATAAAGAAATAGAGCGACTTAAAAAAGAGGGTATTCCAAAGCAAATAAGCAATAACAAAACTACTCCTATTGCTTCACCAGTAATAACACCTACTAAAGAACCCACAAAAGAATTTACTAAAGAGACTATTAATACCACACAAGCTAAAGCTATACAGCCTGAGAGAAATATACAACCTATAGAAAAAAGAATCTCTAAGCCTAAACAAAAATCTAATATTGAAAAATTTATAGGCGAAAATTTACTAAGTAAAATAGGTATTCTTATTCTAATAATTGGTGTTGCAATTGGCGCAAAATACTCTATAGAAAACAACTTAATTAGTCCGTTAACAAGAATAATTTTAGGATACTTAACAGGTCTAGGTTTACTTGGTCTTGGGATTAAATTAAAAGAAAAATATACTAGTTACAGTGCGGTATTAGTAAGTGGCTCTATTGCCATACTCTATTTTATAACGTTTGCTGCATATAGCTTTTATGATATTCTACCACAAATACCGGCTTTTGCAATAATGGTATTACTCACCATATTTACAGTTATTGCCGCCATTAACTACAACAAACAGGCCATTGCACATATTGGTTTAGTAGGTGCCTATGCTGTTCCTTTTTTACTTAGTAGTGGATCTGGACAAGTTGGTATATTATTTACATATATGTCTATTATTAACATAGGCATTTTAACATTATCATTTAAAAAAGATTGGAAAGGCTTATTCTACTCTGCTTTTATATTTACGTGGTTTATATACGGTTCTTGGTTTTTATTTAGTTATAATTATGACCACTTTACAAAAGCCTTTTTATTCTTATTTGTATTTTTCCTAATCTTTTACACAACATTTATAGTTAACAAAATAAAAAAGAACCATGCTTTTAACCCTAGTTCTATTTTAATACTATTAGTAAACTCATTTATCTTTTTTGGTTATGGTTTTTATCTACTAAGTTCTAACCAAGATTATGATAGCTATTTAGGCTTATTTACGGTTGCCAATGCATTATTACATTTTATTGCTGGTACTATTTTGTACAAACAAAAATTAGCAGATAGCAAGCTTTTATATTTTATATTAGGGATGGTGTTTGTCTTTATAACTATTGCTGTACCCGTACAATTAGATGGTAATTACGTTACTATTCTATGGATTACTATTGCCGCTTTGCTTTTCTGGATTGGCTCATCAAAAGGCGCTCCTATTTTAAAGCAAATCTCTTATCCACTGGTAATATTATCATTACTAAGTTTGTTTCAAGACTGGGGAACTTACTATCTAGACCATAGCTATTATAGTGATTACGCAGGTAATATTACTCCTCTATTAAACGTAAATTTACTTGGCTCTTTACTTAGTATTGTTTCATTGTATTTCATTTACACAACCAATAAAAAATACAACACCAAAAACAATGTTTTATCTTACATTGCTCCAATACTATTAGTATTAGTAACATTTAGCAGTTTCTTTGTAGAAATAGTACACTACTTTAATTTAGCACTGGATGAGTCTAAAATTATAATAAATAAAACAGACATTTATAGCAACCCTATTAATTATGACATTAATAGCTTTAGCATACTAACACTTGTATGCTACACCTTACTATTCTTTTCTATACTAAGTATTATAAATATTAAAAAGATAAAAAACAGAACGTTAGGTATTGTAAATATTAGCATTAATAGTATTGTTTTATTTATTTCATTAACTGTAGGCTTACTTATTTTAAGTGAGCTTAGAGACAGTTACTTAAATCCGTCTGAATATTACAACTCTGGAAGTATGCACCTTGCAGTAAGATATATACTTTATACTTTTATAGCACTTATAGTATACTGCACATATAGTTACACTAAGCAAAGCTTTATGCGCATAAACTTTAAAATTGCGTTTTCTATACTACTTAATATTTCAGTACTTTGGATTTTAAGTAGCGAGCTAATTAACTGGATAGACTTGTCTGGCGCAGAGCAAACATACGGATTAGAACTAAGCATTTTATGGGGAGTGTATTCTTTCTTTTTAGTAGCTAAAGGCATCTGGAAAAAAATAAAATATATACGTATTGGAGGCATTATTTTATTTGGAATCACCATTATTAAGCTTTTCTTTATGGATTTAGCCTCTTTAAATACCATATCAAAAACTCTTGTTTTAGTTATATTAGGGCTATTAATTTTAGGAGTTTCATTTTTATACAACAAGTACAAAAACAAAATTTTTGATGAGACAAAAACAGAATAAAACCATTTTACTTTTTTTACTAGTTACCACTGCATTTTACGCACAAATGCAAAACTATGATGCAAAAATAGAACTTAAAAATATTACTGATACTTGGCATAATATTGTATTACCAGACACTGTTTTTGCTAATACTCAAGATCATTTAAGTGATATTCGCATATACGGTATAACTCCTAAAAAAGATACTATTGAGGCTCCTTATATTTTTAATTACACATCTCCAGAATTAAAAACTAAAACGGTAGACTACAAATTATTAAACGCTAGTACTAAAGATGGTACTTACTACTTTACACTAAAAGTACCTTCTAAAGACCCTATTAATCATATAAAATTAGATTTTGAAAACACTAATTTTGATTGGAAAACATTGGTACAAGGAAGTCACGACCAAAAAAACTGGTTTACCATATATAATGATTATAGAATTGTTGCCATTAAAAACAAACAAACCAGTTACAGTTATACAGACATTAATTTTAGTGCAGCAGAATACACATATTTTAGAGTAGGCATTAAGAGTGATGAAGAACCTATTTTAAACAGAGCAACATTAGAACTTCAACAAAAAGCTACAGAAAATATTACCAACAGAAAATTAAAATCTTATACTGTTGTTGAAGATAAAAAAAGCAAAAAAACAATTATCAATATCAGTTTAACTAAAAAAGCCCCTACACACCAAGTAACTATAAATATTAATAATGATTTTGATTATTACAGACCTATAAAAATTGAAGAACTTTTAGACAGTGTAAAAACACAAAAAGGGTATTTGTATGACTACAATACATTAAGCGTTGGCACATTATCCTCTATAGAAAATAATACATTTACTTTTGACAATACCTTCTCTAAAAAAATACGCATTACTATTTTAAATTTTGACAATCAACCTTTAAAAATAAAAAATATAACTGCTAAAGGTTATAAGTACTTACTAACCGCAAGGTTTACAGAACCAGCTACATATTATTTAACATATGGTAATAAAGATGCATACGGCCCTAGTTATGATATTGCACAGTTAAATATAAAAATGCCTAAGGATATAAAAAACCTCTCTTTGGGCAATCCTGTTTATATTGCCAAAAAAGAAACACAAATACAAGAACCTCTTTTTAAAAATAAATTATGGTTATGGGTTATTATGGGGCTAATAATGGCTATTATTGGTTGGTTTTCTTATAAAATGTTAAGCACAAAACCAGAATAAATTTTAATATACGGGTAACTTTATTTTTTGTAACTTGTAAATCCCCCAACACTTTACAACTTACTTTCTTACGTTTTGTTATGGTATTAAACACTTATTAACCATTAACAAACAAAAATGAAAAAATTAGTAGCAGAATTTATTGGTACGCTTTGGCTTGTCCTAGGCGGATGTGGTAGCGCCGTATTAGCAGCCGCCTACCCTGAATTAGGAATTGGATTTGCAGGTGTTGCACTTGCCTTTGGATTAACTGTAGTAACAATGGCCTATGCAATTGGCCATATATCTGGTTGCCACTTAAATCCCGCTGTTTCTATTGGATTATGCGTTGGAGGCAGATTTAACAAAAAAGAACTTTTGCCGTACATAATTGCTCAAGTAATGGGCGGTATTGCAGGAGCAGCAATTTTATACGCTATTGTTAGCGGTAAAGAAGGCTTTAGTATTGGTGGCTTTGCTGCCAATGGCTTTGGAGAGTTTTCTCCTGGAGGATACAATATGACATCGGCATTGATTACAGAAATTGTAATGACGTTTATGTTTTTAATAATTATACTTGGCGCAACACACTCTAAAGCTCCAAAAGGTATGGCTGGTTTAGCAATAGGCCTTGGACTTACACTAATACACCTAATTAGTATTCCTGTTACAAACACATCTGTAAACCCTGCACGTAGTACGAGTCAGGCATTATTTGCGCAAACAGATGGTGCTTTGCCACAATTATGGCTATTTTGGGTAGCTCCTATAATAGGTGCTATTTTAGCAGGTCTGGTTTACAAATTAGTATCTCCTGATGATAAAATAGATTAAAAAAAGCAAAAGCCCTAGAAAGTTAATTTCTAGGGCTTTTTTTATTGTAGAGTTGTAATTACACTGGCTCTCCATACAAATCAAAATCTGCAGCTTCTGTAATTTTTATACTAGCATATTCTCCTTGTTTTAGGTAATGCTTGGTAGCATCAATTAAAACCTCATTATCTACATCCGGAGAATCAAACTCTGTTCTTCCAACAAAATAATTACCTTCTTTTCTATCTATAATACATTTAAAAGTCTCTCCTATTTTTTCTTGGTTTAACTCCCATGAAATCTGAGATTGTATCTCCATAATTTGGTTAGCTCTATCTTGCTTCACCTCTTCTGGCACATTGTCTTCTAAATTATACGCGTGTGTATTTTCTTCATGACTATATGTAAAACAACCTAAACGCTCAAAACGCATATCTGTAACCCATTGTTTTAAGGTTTCAAAATCTTCTTCAGTTTCCCCAGGGTAACCAACAATTAGCGTAGTTCTAATGGTCATATTTGGCACCGTAGCTCTAAAGTCTTGCAACAACTTAGTAGTTTTTGCCTGTGTGGTACCACGGCGCATACTTTTTAAAATTGAATCTGATATGTGCTGTAACGGAATATCTAAGTAATTACAAATTTTAGGCTCTTTATTCATAAGGTCTAGTACATCCATAGGAAACCCAGTAGGAAAAGCATAGTGCAAACGTATCCATTCTATACCTTCAACCTTAACTAAAGCCTCTAAAAGCTCTGCTAAATTTCTTTTCTTATATAAATCTAAACCGTAGTACGTTAAATCTTGTGCTATAAGTATTAACTCCTTTACTCCTTTTGCTGCTAATTTTTCAGCTTCAGTAACCAAATCTTCAATTGGTGTACTCTTATGTTTGCCACGCATTAATGGTATTGCACAAAAAGAACATGGCCTATCACAACCTTCTGCTATTTTTAAATAAGCATAGTTTTTTGGCGTTGTAGTAATACGCTCTCCTATTAACTCATGCTTATAATCTGCCTCTAAAGCTTTTAATAAACTAGGCAGTTGACTAGTACCAAAATACTCGTCTACATTAGGAATCTCCTTTATCAAATCTGGTTTATAACGCTCACTTAAACATCCTGTTACAAAAACCTTATCTACCTCACCAGCTTCTTTTTTTTGTACAAAATCTAAAATAGTATTTACACTTTCTTCTTTTGCATTATCAATAAAGCCACACGTATTAATTACAACAATATTACCATCTTCTTCATGTGCAACTTCTTTTCCATTAGCTTTTAATTGCCCCATAAGTACTTCAGAATCGTACACATTTTTAGAGCAACCTAAAGTAACTACATTAATTTTGTTTGTTTTTAGTGATTTTGTGCGCATAATCTATTAAAATTGGCTGCAAAAATACAACTTGCTTAAGGAATGACACCTATATAGAACTAATTTTATGATTTTTACGTTAAACCATTAGCCTATAATGTTATCTAAACTTAAAAATATACAAGATGAAAAGTTACACATACTCTTTTTTAACATTAGTACTTTGTATAATTTGCAGCTGTTCTACAGATAAAGAAAATAACATAGACGATACAGATTCTAATGAAATGTATTTTCCACCTATTAACTCTGACGAGTGGAAAACTAATACAGTTGAAGATTTAGGCTGGAATGAAGATGCTTTACAACCACTTTTAAGCTTTGTTGAAGCCAACAAAACAAAAGCTTTTTTAATACTTGAAAACGGAAAAATTGTAGTTGAATGGTATGGTAATAATGCTGATGCAACCTCTAATTTAGCCTGGAATTCTGCCGCAAAAACATTAGTATCTTTTACTGCCGGAATTGCTATTGAAGAAGGTTTATTAGATATCAATTTACCATCTAGCAATTACTTGGGCACAGGCTGGTCTTCTTTAACAACTGCTCAAGAACAAAACATTACAGTTAAAAACCATTTAACAATGACTACTGGTTTAGATTATACTGTAACTAACAACAACTGCACAGACCCAGAGTGTTTCACTTTTAAAAATTTACCAGGCACATTTTGGTACTATCATAATGGAGCATACACTATTACACACAATATTATAGAAGGAGCCACACAGCAAAATTTTAATACTTATTTTAATGATAAACTAAAAAATGTAATTGGTATGCAAGGCTCTTGGGTACCTTTTGGTTACTTTAAATTGTATTACGGCAACGCCAGAAGTATGGCCAGGTATGGAATTTTAAATCTAAATAAAGGAAATTGGGATGGAATTCCGGTGTTAGAATCAGAAACATATTTTAACGAAATGACAAGCACGTCTCAGAACTTAAATGATGCATATGGTTATTTTTGGTGGCTAAACGGAAAAGCATCATATAAACTACCTGCTTCTGAACTTAATTACACTGGAAAACTAATACCTAATGCACCCAACGATTTAATAGCCGCCTTAGGCAAGGATGACCAAAAACTATACATTTCACCTAGCAAAAACCTAGTTGTTGTACGTTTAGGTGATGCTGCTAATGATGAACTACTTGGTCCGTCTAGTTTTGATAATCTACTTTGGGAGAAAATAAATAACTTAATTAACTAGTTGTATTTTTTTGGTATTTGCCTTGCTTTAAAAACAGATTCAAAACCTGCTGCATAACGCAGCAATTCTGCCTCTTTAAATTGTTTTGCTATAAAAGTTAAACTAATTGGCTCCCCTGTTTTTTTATATCCCATTGGCACTGTAATTGCAGGATATTTAGCTACTGCTGCATAACCAGCATGGTAATTATTAATAGATAAAATTGCATTTAAATTATGAGCATCCATAGCTTCATTAAAATAACGCCTTCCATTTTGCTCTAAATTACTAACAATAACAGCTAATTCTTCAACTGTAGTGGTATCTGCTAAAATTCCTCTAAATAAGGCTTGCCCATAAGGTATTCTTACAACAGAGTCTTTAGCATTAAATGCTACAGCAGATTTTATATCATTTATTGGTAGTTTATTTTTAGTTTGATTTTTTATGTAGGTTGGCAAATCGTGCTTCATATCAATATTTAAAATACTTAAAAAACCACTCATTGAAACTTCTGGAGGTGTAATTTCTACAATAACACTCCCTTGTTCTTTTAATTTATCTATTGTTATTTTATAAATAGAATCTGACTCTAACAAGTTTTTTATCACTCCAAAACGTTTCCCTTTTAAGCTATTATCTATTAAAGGCGCAGAAAGTACACCTAAATGTTTTTCTACAGATTTACTATCTGCGGCATCTTTACCTTTCATTGCGTCTAATAAAATAGCAGCATCACCTACGTTTTTAGCCATTGGACCAGGAGTATCTAATGTACTAGAAATTGGCACAATACCCGTTCTACTTAACAAACCAATTGTTGGTTTTAAGCCAACTACCGAGTTTTGACTAGATGGAGATAATATAGAGCCCGATGTTTCTGTACCCACAGCAGCTACCGCATAATTTGCTGCAACAGCCGTACCACTACCAGCACTAGAGCCTCCTGTTTCAAAAACGGTTCTACCATAAGGGTTTAATGTTTGTCCGCCCACTGCACTATAACCAACAGGGCAACCAGTACATAAAAAATAAGCCCATTCACTTAAATTAACTTTACCCAAAATTAAGGCGCCATTTTCCTTTAGTTGCTTAACTATAAAAGCATCATCTGTACTGTTATTTTTTAATGCTATTGCACCAGCAGTGGTTACCATATTTTTAGTATTAATATTGTCTTTCAACAATATAGGCATACCATATATTGGGTGCTTACTAGCTGGCTCATTATTCGCATTTTTAAGCTCATCTAATTTACGAGCTTGCTTAACCACATCTTTATTTAAAGCTATTACTGTATTTAAGGTTGTGGTATTATCTAATTCATACTTATAAATTCTGTACAAATAAAAAAGAACCAGTTTTTCATAAGTTAATACTCCTTCATCTAATTGCTTACGCAATGTATAAATATCTTTTTCTAAAATAAGAGGCTTTAATGCTGTATATTCTTTTTCTGATAATTTTTGAACCTCTGGATATAATGGAAGAAAAATTTCATTTTTATCTATTACTTTAGATTGTAAAAGTTTGTAACGCATTCTAGAGTTTTTATGCGTTTTATTCTTTTCCACCTCTAAAGAGTCATTATAAGGCATCCATAATACAACTTCTTCTTTAGATGTTTCTTTTTTGTTTTTACAAGCAAAAGCAAGCAAAACCAATGTAAGTAAAAATATTTTTTTCATAACCAAATAGCTTAAAACCAAAAAAACCTCCATACGGAGGTTTTAAAATTATTTTTTCAGATTAAAGAAAGAGTCTACAAACTCATATTTATTAAAAACCTGCAAGTCTTCAATACCTTCTCCCACTCCAATATATTTTACCGGAATTTGAAACTGATCTGAGATTCCTATTACAACACCACCTTTTGCAGTACCGTCTAATTTAGTAACCGCTAATGAAGTTACCTCTGTAGCTTTTGTAAATTGCTTAGCTTGTTCAAAAGCGTTTTGACCAGTAGAACCGTCTAAAACAAGCATTACATCATGCGGCGTATTATCTACAACCTTATGCATTACTCTTTTTACTTTAGTAAGCTCATTCATTAAATTTACTTTATTATGCAAACGGCCAGCAGTATCTATAATTACTACATCTGCATTTTGAGTTACAGCAGAACTTAACGTATCAAAAGCAACAGAAGCAGGGTCACTACCCATTTTTTGTTTTACAATTGGAATATCTACACGATCTGCCCAAACTTGTAGCTGATCTATTGCAGCAGCTCTAAAAGTATCTGCAGCACCTAAAACAACCTTTAAGCCTTGTTTTTTAAATTGATAAGCCATTTTACCAATGGTAGTAGTTTTACCAACACCATTAACACCAACAACCATAATTACATAAGGCTTTACACCTTTAGGAACTACAAATTCGGTTTCATTACCTGTATTTGTTTCAGATAAAAGTGCCGCTATCTCTTCACGTAAAATTACATTAAGCTCATCTGTACCTAAATATTTATCTTTAGATACACGTGCTTCTATACGATCTATAATTTTTAAAGTAGTATCTACACCAACATCAGAAGTTACTAAAATCTCTTCTAAGTTGTCTAATACATCATCATCTACCTTAGTTTTACCAGCAACAGCTTTACTTAACTTAGAAAAAAAGCTGCTTTTACTTTTCTCTAAACCTTTATCAAGGCTCTCCTTCTTTTTTGAAGAAAATATATTTTTAAATAGACTCATTTTTTATCCTGTAATTTCACCAAAGATATAAAAATAAAAAAAGCCACTTTCTAATGAAAGTAGCTTTATTATCAATATGGTATATTGATATTATTTTTTTGCTAACCACTCGTTTACAAATTCTGGAGCCATTACTGATTCCACAAACGTGTAAGCACCTGTTTTAGGAGATTTTACCATTTTAATGGCTTTAGTTAATCTCTTTGAGCTGGTCTGTAAACTTGCTACTGTTTTCTTTGCCATAACTTTATAGTTTAACAATTTCCTTGATAAAGGAAATTTAAATTATTTTATTTCTTTATGAACAGTCATTCTCTTAAGGATTGGGTTAAATTTCTTTAACTCAATTCTATCTGGAGTGTTCTTTTTGTTTTTAGTGGTAATGTACCTAGAAGTACCTGGTTGCCCAGACTCTTTATGCTCTGTACACTCTAAAATAACTTGTATTCTGTTACCTTTCTTTGCCATCTTTATTATTTTTTAAAGAGATTATTTAATAATCCCCTGTGCTTTAGCCTCTTTTAATACTTCAGAGATTCCTTTTTTATTGATACTCTTAAGAGCTCTTGTAGATACTTTTAAAGTTATCCAACGATCTTCCTCTGGAATGTAAAAACGTTTTTTGGAAAGATTTACATCAAACCTTCTTCTTGTCTTATTAATAGAGAAAGACACGTTATTTCCAAACATTGCTTTCTTTCCAGTGATTTCACAAACTTTTGACATTATGCTAGATTTTGTGTTATTTTAAACAGGCTGCAAATTTATAGCTTTTTTTTGGGTAGACAAAATTCTTTTCATCAAATTTTTAAAATTATTTTTTCTACTTCTAAAATGGCACTATTTAACAACCTAATATTTCTTTATACAATAGCTCTAAAGCCTTATTAATTGCTTTGTTTACTACCCGTTCTCTTTGTCCTCCTAATTGTTGATGCACAGCAAATGTTTTAGTTGGTGTTGCAATACCAATATAAACTGTACCTACTTCTGCGTTAGAATCTCCTTTGGTTGGCCCTGCATTACCTGTAGTTGCAATTGCAAAGTCTGTCTTAAGCATTTTTTGTACATTTTTAGCCATTGCTACTGCAACTTGCTCACTTACCACAGAATACGTTTTAATTAAGTCTTCTGGCACTCCCAAAACAGTTGTTTTAACTTCGGTTGCATAACTTACAACACTTCCTTTAAAATAGGCAGATGCTCCAGGCATAGATGTAATTATTTCTGCTATTTTACCTCCTGTAAAACTTTCTGCTGTTGCAAGTGTTTTTCTTTTTTCTGTAAACAATTTAGCTACTACAACCTCTAACTCATCTTCACCTTCATCGCCATAAATTATATCTCCTATTAGACTTTTTAATTTTAGACTTTCTTCTTCTATACTTTTTTCTAAACTGCTTTTATTTAAACTTGTACCAGATAAGCGCAAACGTACAGATCCTAAGCTTGGCAGATATGCAAGTTTTATAAACTTTGGTAAATTATCTTCCCAATCACTTATTTGTGCCGCTAAAGCACTTTCTCCAACGCCATAAGTAATAAATGTTTTATGTATTATGTGTGGTCTTTTAAACTCTTTTATTATACGCGGTATTACTTCTTCCGTTATAAGGTAGCGCATTTCAAAAGGAACACCTGGCATAGACACAAAAACAGTATCCTTATTTTTTATCCACATTCCTGGCGCTGTGCCCTTTATATTGTGCAAAACGGTAGCTTTAGACAACACTTTAGCTTGTTGCCTATTAACATCTAATATTGGTTTATCTGAAAACTTTTTAAACAACTCCTCTACGTGCGCTAACACTTTGTTGTTTTGAACCAAGGTATCATTAAAAAACTCGCATAAAGTATGCTTAGTTATGTCATCCTTTGTAGGACCCAAGCCGCCAGTAATTAAAACAATATCTACTCTTTTTGATGCATCGTTTAAAGCAGATAAAATTTGCTGTTTATTGTCTTGTACAGATGTAATCTGATATACAGCTACTCCTATCTTATTTAATTCTTTACCTATAAAAGCTGAGTTGGTATCTATAACCTGACCAATAAGTAACTCATCTCCTATGGTTATTATCTCGGCAAGCATTACAAATTAAAGTCGTTTTTTAACTCTACTACAACTTGTTCTACATCAACCTTTAATGTTTTAAAAATTTTATCAATTTCATTAAAATCTCCTTGTTGCTTTCCTAAAGATTCAATTTCATAAGCAGCAGCTCTGGTTTGCTCCATACCCAACAAATCTACATTAGGTTTAATTTTATGAGCTAATTGGTAGGTAGGCTCATAATCCCTACTTTCAATAGCTTTTTCTAAAAGTCCTAAATCTTCAGGTACTTCTTCTAAAAAAACAGATACTACAGAATTGATAAAATCATTATCACCATCTGCCATTTCATTTAATTTATCAAGACTATAAATCATTTATTTTATATTTAATGTAAACATTTCTTCACCTTCTAAGGTGCCACAAAGATAATCATTAGCATCTACCCGTCCTACACCTGCTGGTGTACCTGTAAATATGACATCTCCTTTTTTTAACATAAAGTATTGAGAAACATACGATATAAGCTCGTCTATTTTCCACAACATTAAATTTGTATTTCCCTTTTGTACTATTTCTTCATTTTTTAACAATGAAAAATTTATATTATCTACAGAAGAAAATTTACTTTTTGGCAACCATTTACCTATTACTGCCGCACCATCAAAACCTTTTGCTTTTTCCCAAGGTAATCCTTTTTCTTTTAACTTAGATTGAAGATCACGTGCTGTAAAGTCTATTCCTAGACCAATTTCATCATAATAATTGGCAGCAAATTTTTGTTCTATATGTTTTCCTACTTTTTTAATTTTAACTAAAACCTCTACTTCATAATGTATGTTATTAGAGAATTCTGGTATGTAAAAATCTTGTTCTTTTGGTAGCACAGCAGAATCTGGCTTAATAAAAACAACAGGATCTGTAGGCTTTTCATTGGCCAATTCTTTAATATGATCTGTGTAATTACGACCTATACAAATTATCTTCATAATAAACTTTATTAGGTTATTGCTTTTCTTTAGACAATTTTAAACTTACCGCTGGTACTAAATGCTTGGTATTATCTTTAGACTTTACCTTAAAATCTGTCCATTCTCCCATACCATATACCATAACTTTAAAATTTTGGTTTTTATTGTAAACGCCACCAAATGTTGGTGCAAACCTATCTTCTATAGTTAATTTACTAGTTAAGGGGTCTTTACCTTTAATTGCGTACCAATTATAGGGTACAAATAACCACTCTAAACCAATATATAAGCCTTGTTTAGGCATTTTTATATTAAAGGCAGACAAGTCTATAGACACAAAGTCATTCTCTGCAAAGGTTTCTAAAATTATACTTTTATGTAATAAATCTTTTGTTGGTTTTTTTGTTACTGGGTCTACATCATAAACACGTATTCTAAATTTAGATGCTCTTCTTTTAAACCCTTCATTTTTTTGAAAAAAAACGGTAACTTTATTTACATATTTTTTTGATGCTCCTATGTTTGGGTAGTACGTTGCCAATACCCACGGTGTAGATGAAGATGAAAAACCACTTTTAAGATCATAACTACCTATAGGGTTTAGCACGTATGAGTCTCCAAGAGATTTAGCCACAACAACCTCATCTAACTCAAAAGACTCTTCTACCATACCAAACTTTTTGTCCGCTACAATTTTTTTCACATCTACAATAGTATCTTTAAAACCTAAAGAAGACAAGTGTACTTTTTTTTCTAAGAAAGATGTTGGAACATCTACAAAAAAATAACCTTTTTCATCTGTAGAAGCTCCTTTTAATGTGTTTAAAAAACTAACATTAACATACGGAATTGGCTCTTGTGTTTTTGCATTGTAAATGGTGCCGTCTATTAAAATTTCTTGTGCAGACACACTAACAACACTAAAAAAAAGCAAAAAGAAAAATTTCATTATTTAACTTAACTTATTGTTTAACTTACTAAGTTTTATTTGAGTAAGTACTTTTTTAGTATACAACGGAAAATCTGCATTTAAAATCCACCCAAAATAGCCTGGTTCTTTTTCTAAAACTTCATCTACCTTTTTACCCTTATGCTTACCAAAAGAAAAAGCTGGGTCACCATCTTGATCTATTATAATAAAGCCAGCAAAATCTGCAAACTTTTTACGAGTGGTAAATTCTGATAGTTTTTTAATGTCGTTTTCCAATTCTGGATAACGGTCTAATTGTGATTTTAAGACCTCAAAAGTTGCATTTGTATCTGCGGCAGCACTGTGAGCATTTGTAAGCTCTTTATTGCAATAAAATTTATAAGCAGCCTCTAAAGTTCTTTTCTCCATCTTAAAAAAGATAGTTTGCACATCTACAGATACTGTATTTTTCATATCAAAATCTACTCCTGCACGTAACATTTCCTCAGCTAAAAGTGGAATATCAAACCTATCTGAATTGTAACCTCCTAGGTCACAATCCTTAATCATTGCGTAAATTTCTTTAGATAATTGTGCAAAAGTAGGTTCATTTGCAACTTTCTCATTGCTAATACCATGCACTGCAACAACCTCATCTGGTATATGCATTTCTGGGTTTACTAGCCAAGTTTTACTTTCTTTATTTCCGTTAGGGTATACTTTTAAAATGGAAATCTCTACCACTCTATCTTTAGCCACGTTTATACCTGTTGTTTCTAAGTCAAAAAAACAAATTGGGCGTGTTAATTTTAAATCCATTTTACTGTGTTTTAAGAC
Organism: Cellulophaga lytica DSM 7489; assembly: GCF_000190595.1. NCBI lineage: Bacteria > Pseudomonadati > Bacteroidota > Flavobacteriia > Flavobacteriales > Flavobacteriaceae > Cellulophaga > Cellulophaga lytica. Next base: position 529,338 of record NC_015167.1, read on the forward strand.
AAAGATAAATGAATAGCAACTTTTAGAGAAAATAAAATAGGTATAAAAAAATGCCCTGTTAAAAAACAGGGCATTTTATAGTATTTATATTAGTGATGTATTAAATTTCTCTGTTTACATCCCAAGCTTCTAAGTATTCTGCTACTGCTTTTATAAACATACCACCTAAGGCACCATTTACAACGCGGTGATCATAACTATGAGATAAGAACATTTTAGAACGTATACCTATAAAATCACCTTCTGGAGTTTCTATAACAGATGGCACTTTACGTATTGCTCCTAATGCTAAAATTGCTACTTGCGGCTGGTTAATAATTGGTGTGCCAAATACACTACCAAATGTACCTACATTGGTTACGGTATATGTACCTCCTTGAATATCGTCTGGTTTTAAAGCATTGTTTCTTGCTCTGTTTGCCAGGTCGTTTACAACTTTAGCCATACCAACTAAATTTAACTGATCTGCATTTTTAATTACAGGTACAATTAAGTTTCCGTCTGGTAAAGCTGCTGCCATACCTATGTTTATATTTTTCTTTTTAATTACAGAATCTCCATCAAAAGAAATATTTATTAGCGGAAACTTTTTAATAGCAAATGCTACTGCCTCCATAAATATTGGAGTAAATGTAAGTTTTTCTCCTTCTCTCTTTAAAAATGCATTTTTATTTTTATTTCTCCAGTTTACAAGGTTAGTAACATCTACCTCTATAAAACTTTGTACGTGTGCAGATGTAGACACACTAGCTGTCATATGCTGTGCAATTAATTTACCCATACGAGACAGTGGTATAACCTCATCTCCGTCTGAAGCAACAACTGGTGCCGCCTTAGTTGCTGGTGCTTTTGTTGGCTGTGCTGATGATGCAGGTGCGCTTTTTGGTGCTGCCGTAGTACCATTACTACTAGGCGATGTTCTGTTTTCTACATAATTTAATATGTCTGTTTTAGTAACTCTGCCCTCTTTACCTGTACCGTTTATAGCGTCTAATTCTGCAATAGTAATACCCTCTTCTTTAGCTATATTTTTAACTAATGGAGAGTAAAATTTATCTGAATCACTAAAATCTTGTGATGTTGCTACTGTTTCTTTAGCTACAGCAATAGAACCTTCTATAGCCGCAACTTCTGGTGTTTCTTCAACTTTTTCTTCAGCCGCTGGTGCACTATCTTCTGTTGTAGCAGAAACTTCTACATCGCCAGAAATTTCAATAATAGCAACAGTTTGTCCAACTTGTACTATATCATCAACGTTAAAAAGTTTTTCAACTAAGACACCTTCTACTTCAGAAGGAACTTCAGAATCTACCTTATCAGTGGCAATTTCAAAAACAGCCTCATCCATCTCAATGGTATCCCCTACTTCTTTTAACCAAGTAGTTAATGTTGCCTCTGCAACACTTTCTCCCATCTGAGGTAATTTTAATTCAAATTTTGACATATTACTATTTTAAAAGCAATTTATATACTTAATTTTGCAAAAATACTAATTAAAACGTCATTTAATTAAATTTAGTGCATTTATTTTAATTTAAACTATCCTAATTTTAAAGAATTCTCAAAAGGAACCCTATTTAATATACTTCTACCAAGGGTTACCTCATCTGCATACTCTAGTTCATCACCAACGGCAATACCACGTGCTATAGTAGACGTTTTTAAACCCATACCTTCTATTTGTTTGTAAATATAAAAGTTGGTAGTATCACCTTCCATAGTAGAACTTAAAGCAAAAATTAGCTCTTTAATTATACCTTCTTTAGATTTATTTACCAAAGAATCTATTGTTAAATTTTGCGGACCAACGCCTTCCATAGGAGAAATTCTACCTCCTAAAACGTGATACAGTCCTCTGTATTGCCCTGTATTCTCTATAGCCATTACATCTCTAATGTCTTCTACAACACAAACTATAGATTCATCTCTTTTTGGGTTAGCACAAATTTCACATAAGACAACATCAGAAATATTATGGCAGTTGCTACAAAATTTAATTTCTTCTCTTAACTTTAATAAACTATTAGATAATGCACTAGTTTGGTCTTTTGGTTGTTTTAATAAATGTAATGCCAAACGCAGAGCTGTACGCTTACCAATTCCTGGCAACTGAGATATTTCGTACACTGCATTTTCTAACAATTTAGAAGAGAAATCCATACTATCATTTTTCTACACAAATTTACAATTTATTCTTGTTTTTTGAAGATCTATTAGTACTATGATGATATTTTTTCTTTTTGTACTTTGCAACCACAAATTACTACTTATGACATCTACCCATATATTAATACTAATAGGTTGTTACTTTTTAGTTTTACTATTAATATCTTACTTAACCGGAAAAAACGACACTAACGAAGATTTTTTTAAAGCAGGCAAACAATCTCCTTGGTATGTAGTTGCTTTTGGTATGGTTGGCGCATCATTATCTGGCGTAACTTTTATATCTGTTCCTGGTTGGGTACAAGGCTCACAATTTAGCTATATGCAAGTAGTGTTTGGCTACCTAGTTGGTTACTTTGTAATTGCATATGTTTTAATGCCTATTTATTACAAACTTAATGTTACCTCTATATATGAGTATTTAAAAGAACGGTTTGGTATGGTTAGTTACAAAACTGGTGCTTTTTTCTTTTTTATATCTAGGGTATTGGGCGCTTCTTTTAGGTTATTTTTAGTTGCATTAGTATTGCAACAGTTTGTTTTTGATGATTTAAATATTCCGTTTGAAATTACTGTAATACTATCTATACTGCTTATATGGATTTATACTTTTAGAGGCGGAATTAAAACTATTGTTTGGACAGATACGCTACAAACCCTTTTTATGTTACTATCTGTTGGTTTGTCTATTTATTTTATAACAGATAAATTAGATATGAGTTTAGGTAACTTACTAGCCTCTGAAGAACTAAAACAATACAATAAAATATTTTACACAGATAGTTTTCTAGCTAAAAGTCACTTTATAAAATCGTTTTTTGGAGGTATGTTTATTGCTATTTGTATGACTGGTTTAGACCAAGATATGATGCAAAAAAACCTTAGTTGCAAGACATTAAAGGATGCACAAAAAAATATGATTTCTTTTAGTTTAGTTTTGGTTGTTGTTAACTTTATTTTTCTACTATTAGGTGCCCTTTTATTTATTTATGCAGATAAATTTAATATTGTAACTCCTTCTCTTGGTGGTGTTGGTGCTCCTAAAACAGATTTACTTTTTCCTGAAATAGCCTTAAACAGTGGACTAGGAATTGTAATTGCTATTACATTTATGTTAGGCTTAATTGCAGCTGCTTACAGTAGTGCAGATAGTGCATTAACTTCTTTAACAACTTCTTTTTGTGTAGATTTTTTAGGCATAGATAAAAAACCGCAAAAACAACAAAAAAAGCTACGCAAAATTACACATATAGGTATGAGCATTTTACTTATAATTGTTATTATAATATTTAAAAACATATTAGACCGCAATGTAATAGACAGTTTGCTTACTGTGGCAACCTATACATATGGCCCTTTACTTGGACTTTTTACCTTTGGTATTTTTACAAAACATAAAATTAAAGACAAATGGGTTTGGCTTGTGGCAATTGTACCTGTAATTCTAATTTTACTAATTTCTAACGTGCCACCAGAACAGCTTGGAGGGTATGTAGTTGGTTATGAAATGCTTCCAATAAATGGCTTACTTACCTTTTTTGGCCTATGGTTGATTAGAAAAAAATAAGAATTTGAAAAAACAGTACTAGGGAAAAGTAACTTTTTTATATTATTTGTAATATTTTTTATAAAAAATTATAAAATTTATTTTTAATACTGGTTTGTTGCCAACATTACTAAAGCACACCCAACAACAACCTCTATGTTGTTCTTTTTCAGTATTTTATAAAATTCAGGGTTTTCTGTACCTGGGTTAAATATTACTCGCTTTGGATGTAATTTTACTATAGCATTGTAATATTCTACCTGCCTAGACGGATTTAAATATAAAGTAACTGTATTTATATTTTGAAATTCGGTTAAATTATCTTTAATTTGGAGATGTAAAATAGTCCCTAAATTTTTACCGAATGCCTCAGTTGTTATGTTCTTTTCTAAGAGTTTCTTAATAGCAAGATAACTATACCGATTCGGATTCAACGAAGCACCAAAAACAAGGGTTTTAGACATTTTTTGAAAATTTAATGTTAAATATTGTTAACGATTGTAACTTTATTGTAAAATTTACGTCTTATAACTATATATAGTTATTTAAATAAAGACATTTTAAGATAAGGTCATTGATAACGCTGTATTTTTATAGTTAATGGTTAGTGTTTAGTATAGCCTATCGATGACAAAGAAGCCCAGAGTTCTGCTCTGGGCTTTATGTTTTTATATACTTAACGTAAATATTACCATTTTATAATAACACTACCCCAAGTAAAACCACTACCAAAGGCTGCCAACACAACTAAATCTCCCTTTTTAACTTTTCCTTGTTCCCAAGCTTCTGTTAATGCAATAGGTATAGATGCTGCTGTTGTGTTACCATATTTCATAATGTTATTAAAAACCTGATCATCATTTAGTTTAAACTTCTTTTGTATAAACTGTGATATTCTAAGGTTTGCTTGGTGTGGCACTAGCATATCAATATCAGAAACTTCTAAATTGTTTGCTTGTAAGCCCTCCATAATAACCTCACTAAAACGCACCACTGCATTTTTAAATACAAATTGTCCGTTCATATAAGGAAAATAAGACTCATCATTAGGGTCTGCTTCTTCAATAATATCTGTTACCCAACGTTTACCCATACCTGGCGCAATTAAAGATAACTCCTCTGCGTGTTGCCCTTCAGAATGTAAATGAGTAGATAATATACCTGTATCATTATCTTCTGCTCTACTTAATACTGCCGCACCAGCGCCATCACCAAAAATTACAGAAACACTTCTGCCACGTGTAGTCATATCTAAACCGTGTGAGTGTAACTCAGAACCAATAACAAGTACATTTTTATACATACCACTTTTTATATATTGGTCTGCTACAGATATACCATACACAAAACCAGAACACTGGTTTCTTACATCTAATGCTCCTACGGTTTTAATACCTAAATCTCTTTGCACTAAAACTCCTGGCCCAGGAAAATAGTAATCTGGACTTAGTGTTGCAAAAACTATAAAATCTATATCATCTTTATCTATACCTGCACGTTCTATAGCTATTTTAGCAGCCTTTACACCCATTGTTGTAGTTGTATCACCATCTCCTTTAACTACGTGTCTTCTTTCCTTTATACCAGTACGCTCTTGTATCCAAGCGTCATTAGTATCCATTACTTTTGATAAATCATCATTAGTAACTACATTTTCTGGTACATAATGGCCAAGGCCAATTATTTTTGAATTATACATAACTTTTACTTTAATATCTTAGTTTGGTTTGGGTAAAACCCAATTAAAAGCTGCAATATATAAATAATGATAATTTTTAATTGCAATAATTGAAGATAACCAAAAAATCTGATATTTTTTAATAGAGTGTCAGTTTGTCATATATAGCTTAATTGGTATTTTATTTGCCATACCCATATCAGAATAAAAAAATTAATAATCAGTTTTTCTAACTAAAGGAATACTAAATACAATTTAATTATGGCGACAGGTAAAATTAATGTATCAGTTGAGAATATTTTTCCGCTTATAAAGAAGTTTCTTTACAGTGATCATGAGATATTTTTACGAGAATTAATATCTAATGCTACAGATGCAACTTTAAAACTTAAACATTTAACTTCTATTGGTGAGGCTAAGGTAGAATACGGCAATCCGGTTATAGAAATTAAGGTTGATAAAGAAGGTAAAAAAATACATATTATAGACCAAGGTCTTGGTATGACAGCAGACGAGGTTGAAAAATACATTAACCAAGTTGCTTTTTCTGGAGCCGAAGAATTTTTAGACAAATACAAAGACTCTGCTAAGGACTCTGGTATTATTGGTCATTTTGGACTTGGATTTTACTCTGCTTTTATGGTTGCAGATAAAGTAGAAATTATTACTAAAAGCTTTAAAGATGAGCCAGCTGCACATTGGACTTGTGATGGTTCTCCTAATTTTACATTAGAAGAGGCAGACAAAACTGAACGTGGCACAGAAATTATTTTACACGTTGCAGATGACTCTACAGAGTTTTTAGAAGACAGTAAAATAAATGAGCTTTTAACAAAGTACAACAAGTTTATGCCTGTACCAATTAAGTTTGGTATGCGTACAGAAACGTTACCTAAGCCAGAAGACGCTAAGGAAGAAGACCCTGCACCAACACAGGAGGTAGACAATATTATAAACAACCCTAACCCAGCTTGGACAAAAGCTCCGGCAGATTTACAAGAAGAGGACTATAAAGGGTTTTACAGAGAGCTTTACCCAATGCAGTTTGAGGAGCCTTTGTTTCATATACACCTTAACGTAGATTACCCGTTTAACTTAACAGGTATTTTATATTTCCCTAAATTAACTAACGACTTAAACATACAAAAAGACCGTATACAACTATACCAAAACCAAGTTTTTGTTACAGACAACGTAGAAGGTATAGTACCAGAATTTTTAACTATGTTACGTGGTGTTATAGACTCACCAGACATACCGTTAAATGTTTCTAGATCTTATTTACAGGCTGATGGTGCTGTTAAAAAAATATCATCATACATTTCTAGAAAAGTAGCAGACAAACTATCATCTTTATTTAAAAATAATAGAGAAGATTTTGAAGCGAAATGGAATGACATTAAAATTGTTATTGAATACGGAATGCTTTCTGATGATAAATTCTTTGACAAGGCTGACAAATTTGCATTGTACCCAACAGTAGATGGCGCTTTTTACACGTTTGAAGAGTTACAAGAGAAAATAAAAGCTACACAAACTGATAAAGACAATAAACTTGTTCTTTTATACGCCTCTGATAAAGAAGCACAGCACAGTTATATTGAAGCTGCAAAAGCTAAAGGTTACGAGGTTTTATTACTAGATTCTCCTATTATTAGTCACTTAATGCAAAAATTAGAAACTTCTAAAGAGAATATTTCTTTTGCAAGAGTAGATGCAGATCATATAGATAATCTTATTAAGAAAGATGAAGAGCAAATCTCTAAACTATCTGAAGAAGAAAAAGAAACACTTAAAAAAGAGTTAGAAGAAACTATTACCAATAAAAGCTTTACTGTACAGTTAGAAGCTATGGATAGTAATGCTGCTCCTTTTACAATTACAGAGCCAGAGTTTATGCGTAGAATGAAAGAAATGCAACAAACCGGTGGCGGTGGTGGTATGTTTGGTATGGGTAATATGCCAGAAATGTATAACCTTATTGTAAACACAAATCATGCTTTGGTTTCTGAAATTTTAACTGCAGATGCACCAGAAACAAAAACACGTTTAATAAATCAATCTTTAGATTTAGCACGTTTATCTAAAGGCTTATTAAAAGGTGAAGAGCTTACAAACTTTATTAAAAGAAGCTACGAAATGGTAAAGTAATAAGTACCAATAGGCTTAAAAATAGAAAATCCGCATTAATTACTTAATGCGGATTTTTTTATACCAACTAAGCTCTTTCTTAATTATGGTAATAAATTAAACCATTAGCTACTTTTAAATTTATATTCGGGTCCTCTAACGTAAAGTTTGCTGCAGGATTTGAATCGTCCTTAACCTTAGATTTAAAAGCATTTATAAGATTATTATTCTCATTTTTACCGTATATGTTTAATTTGGAGTAATCTGAATCTAAATTAAAGCTCGCATTATTATTTAAATTGTAAAACCAAAAGACACCATTATAATCATTAATTTTTACATTCTCTTTTAGTTCTGCAATTTCCACTTTTGAAAAGTCATTTTCTATAGTTGCGTTTTTAATGCTCCCAATTAAAGCTTTATAAACATCATTAAAATAAAATTGAGCTCCTTCAATTTCTTCTGCATAAAAATAACCATCCTTTATATGAAATCTACTTTTGCTATTTGTTATTCTATCTAAAATTACACCGCCTCTTTTTATTTTTAGTTCAGTCTGGTTTTCTATTTTAGAAAAATTAATTTGACTACCAGAACCATTTACTTTTAAAATAACACCCTCAGGAACTTTAATTAGAAACTTAGGCTTTGCCCCCTTAGATTTTTCATATTTATACTTAGCTTTATTAGGCTTAGTTTTAATAGACCTTAAATATGGCTTATAACAAGCATGTATTTCATTAACAATAGAATCTTTTGTTTTTCTTATATTAATAGTATCCTTACTTCTTAAATTCAAGGCTCTATTAGTCATTGTTACAAATTCAAAAAAACGATATTTTAAATTTTTCCCTCTACTTGTTATTATCAGGTTACCACCTTCCTTCTCTGTTGTTACTTTAATAGTTTCTACATAATTTTGTATTTGCCTTTTTGAGTATTTAGTAAAAGAAACTGAGTAAATTACGTGTACTTTATCATCAATAGAGTTCTCTATTAAAACATCATCAGTAAACAAATTAACAGTTACATTACCCTCTTTATTTACTTCAAAATCCTTTTTATACACAACTACCTCTTGCGCACTAACTACTCCTGTTGTAATTAAAATTAATAATAGTAAAATTTTATATGGTTGTTTCATTTTGATCTTTTTTTGCGTTTAATATTTTTATATGTTCTTGTATATCTTTAAGCAAACTTAGACGCGTTTGCAGATTTCTAATTAAATCTTCTACCACAAAAAGATTGTTTTTATCGGCTTTAAATTCTTTAGAAATTTGCTTGTAATCCGCATCTAACTGTGTTAGCTTTTGTTTATACCTGCGTATTAGTTTTTCATCTGTGGCCACAGCTAAAAAATTCTTCCATTCTGTATCTATATTAGCTAAATACTCTGTTTCTACTTTTTTAAGTTCTTTTGTAATTTGTACTGCATTTACTTCTTCTTCATCATCTGTAGCATTTTGCTGCACAAACACAAATGCCAATCCTACAAGTAAAACAAATACTGCCGCAATCTTCATAAACCTATAATTATACTTTTTTGCAGATGGCATATTACCTAACTTCTCTAAAAACTCGTCTTTATGTGTTACTGGTAATTCTTTTTTAGGAAAATCATCTTCAGTAAAACTGTTTCTTAAATTTTTCATCTCCTTTATTTTTGTTGAATAATTTCTTTATTCGTTTTTACTTTGGTCTCATTTAACAATTCTTGCAACTGCAATCTTCCTCTACGCAAATGTGTTCTAGATGTTTTTATTGGCAACTGTAAAATTTGTGATATTTCTTCGTGATCATAACCCTCTATTAGGTACAATTGCACCACTAACTTGTATTTAACTGTTAATGACTCTATTGCTTTAAGCACGTCTTTTTTTGTTATTGCATCATTAAAATACCAATCAGATTCTTCTTCAAACTCATATTCAACATCATCTAAATCCTCAAAAATTAACTTTTGTTTTTTTAACACATCTAAGCATTGGTTAATTACAATTCGTTTTAACCAAACTCCTATTGTGTATGTTGACTCGTAATTATTAATTTTACCAAAAGCTTTTATAAAGCTCTCCTGCATTGCATCTTTTGCATCTTCTTTGTTTCTTAAATACCTACAAGCAATGGTAAACATTGCGTCACAATAATTTGTATACAACTGTAGCTGAGATTTTTTATCTCCTTTTTTACAGCCAGCAATTAATTGGTTTGTGGTTTGTTGCATAAATCTTTGTAAGTATTCTATCTTAAAAACGATTGCTTTTTTAAAGGGTTTCATTTTTAACAAAAAAACCATCACTAAATTTTAGTGATGGTTTAAAAATAAGTAAGTTTTAAGGTATTTATACCTGAAATTTATTTTTGTAATAATTTTTATAAATAGGCACCTGTATTAATGTCATTAACGCCAGAGCCACTATACCATATATTAAACTATTATTTAAATGTATATTTTTAAATAGTGATGTTAGAAAATTATAATTTTTATTTGGCAACCAACTTACGCTTTCCTCCGTTCCAAAAAATGATAAATACACGCATAAACCACCTACTATTACAAAAATAAGTGCCCAAACTGGTTTAGATATTAAAGTTTTATAAGTAGTGGCTGTAGACGTTTTTTCTACTACTACTTTAGCCATTACTAGTGATGTAAAATCTACAGATGGTTTTTCTTTTTCTAAAGACTGTATTGTTTTATCAATAAAATCATCTATATGTTTCTGCTCCTTATTCATATATTTATTATTTCTGGTGCAACCTTAGCTTCTATTATTGCTGCTAATTTTTTTCTACTTCTAAACAGTTTAACCTTTAAGTTATTTACAGATGTTGCAGTTATTTTTGCTATTTCTTTTAATGACATTTCATCAAAATAAAACAAGGTTAGTAAAGCTCTTTCATCTGCAGATAGTAATGCTATGCATTGCTGTATTGCAACTGTACGCTCTTTATTTTGCATTTGCTCTAAAGCATTGTCTATTGTATGTAAACTTCTTTCGGTTACATTTTCTATAGGCACAACCAAAGCATCTTTTTTTAATTTTTTAAGTTTATCTAAACTTGTATTGTAAACCACTTTATATAGCCAAGTAGAAAATTTAGAGTCGCCCTTAAACTTATTTAATTTTGCATATGCTTTTACAAATGCATCCTGTGCTACCTCCTCTGCCTCTTCATTATTACGCAACATTCTTACAGCCAAAGTAAAAACCATATCCTTGTACTTATTTACAAGAAATGTGTAAGCTTGCGGATCACCGTTTAGCACTTTAGCTATGTAATATTGGTCGTTTGCATTAGTCATTTGTAGGTTAGACGACCTGTTAATTGGTTTGGTTACCAAAGTAGCTAAAAAATATTTTTTTGATAAACTTGTAACCATATTTTAAAAACTATCGTCTTACCATAAGAACAAAATAAAATTAATCAATTTAAATTACATAATTATGGGACCAGAAGTACTAATTGTAGCATTAATATTTGCATCTATATTTGGCGTATTTTACTTATTTTTTTCTACACGTAACAAAGAGCGCTTGGCTTTAATAGAAAAAGGTTTAGATGCAGGCATATTTGTGAAGGGAAAACAAGACAAAGCAGCACCTATTTGGAAAATACTTACGTTAAATTTTTCTTTGCTAATAATAGGTATTGGCTTAGGAATTTTACTTGGTAATATTTTTATTAATATGGGCTTAGATGAAGCTGTTGCTGTTGGTACAACTTTTATTACTGCAGGTACGGCTTTATTAATTGGCTTTTTTATGGTAAAAAAAATGGATAAGGAATAGACTTTATTATACACCAATTATTACTGCCAAATAAAACCATTGTATTTATATGCAATGGTTTTTTATCTTTATAGGATGAAAGTAATAGCAACCAACCTTGGAAAACCAACCAAAATACAGTGGAATGGCAAGGAAGAAGTAACCGGAATTTACAAATACCCAACTACTGCACCTTTACTATTAACGAGTACAGATGTTGTTAACGACACTGTTATAGATCGTAAACACCACGGAGGTACAAACAAGGCTTGTTACCTATTTTCTGCAGATGTGTATGCATATTGGAAAAACCTTTACCCTACTTTGGAGTGGAACTGGGGAATGTTTGGAGAAAACCTTACTGTAGAAGGGTTAAATGAAGCTACAATTAGAATTGGTGATATTTACAAAATAGGAACCGCTATTGTGCAAGTATCACAACCAAGAGAACCTTGTTATAAGCTAGGTATACGTTTTGGAAACCAACAAATACTAAAACAATTTATAGACCATAACCGTCCTGGCACTTATGTTCGTATTTTACAAGAAGGAACAGTTAAAACAGGAGATATTTTTACATTGGTAGAACAGTCTAAAAATGAAATTACTGTACAAGATTTTTACAAGTTACTTTTTGCTAAAGAAAAAGATACCTACCTAGTAAAACTAGCAGTTAATAATACTGCATTACCAGAAAAAAAGAGAACACGCTTAGCTAAATACCTTTAAAATTATGATATATCCTTGGCACCTATACCTTATGGCTCTGCTGTATGTAATTGCAGGTATTATGCATTTTATAAAACCAAAAATATACACACGTATTATGCCCAGGTATTTACCTAAACATTTATTATTGGTACATATTAGTGGTATAGTAGAGGTTGTTGTTGGTGTAGGCTTACTTTACACACCTACTAAAAACTTAGCTATTTATACATTAATAGCAATGCTTATAGTTTTTTTACTGGTACATTTTTATATGCTTTCTAGTAAAAAAGCAGCCGCAGGTATACCACGGTATATTTTATTACTGCGTATACCTTTACAGTTTGCTTTAATGTATTGGGCCTATTATTACTTACAATTTTAAGCATAAAAAAAGGAGGCTAAATAGCCTCCTAAAACTCTCACAACAATACTTAATATAATTAGTTTAAGCTAACTAATTTGCTGTATCTATCTTTGTTTACTTCTACTACAAATCTAAATTCTTCTTCAGCAAAATTAGTAAATCTAAAAGCTTTTTCAACTCTTAATTTATTATCAAAATTCTCTGTGTAAACTTCGTTTCCTTCTAAATCATATACAGAAACTACAACTTTACCTTTCTTTTTATTTAAAAAGCTCATTACTACTAAATCACCTCTTTTCTGAAAAATTGGCTTAGTAACTTCTTTTTTCTCATCAACTATAACTTCTCCATTGTTAATGTGTATAGCGTAAGAAACTTTTTTTAACATATTTTCTACGTTTAAGTAGTAGTTTCCGTCTTCTAAACTCTCTACATTAAACTTTTTAGTGTAAACCGATCTATTTTGAATTTCTTCAGAATAAAATACTGAAGAATTCTGATCTACAAATTTTACAACTGTTTGTAGATTTCTAGCTTCAAACTTGAAGATTAAATCTTTTGAATTCTTTTTTGTCACCAATTCTAATGATGATTCTTCCATTGCAAAACCAGCAGTTGATACAAATAGAAACAGAACTAACGCGGAAATTTTAAAAATTGTTTTCATAGGTTTACTTTTTTAGGGTTATTCTTTTTGTTATGAATTGGTAATTAATTACACTGCAAATATATGTGGCATATTCTGTTTATTTTACCTCTATTTTTTCCAATATCTATGCTATATTAACCATAATAGTAAACAAACACTCTATTGACGTTAATTTAACATACAAAAAGGCCTAAATATTTAAAAAAAGGTGTTTTATAATGTATAGATATTATATTTTTGTATTCTAACTATTTAAAGATGACAAATCAAAAACCTATTTTTGAATCTATAGCTCCAGATTTTGGACATTCATTTACCTACCAAAAGTTTGATGAAGCCACTAATAATAAAAACAATACTTGGCATTATCATCCTGAAATAGAATTGGTTTATGTAAATGGTGGTTCTGGCAAAAGACAAATTGGAAGTCACATATCTTATTACACAGATGGAGATTTAATTTTAATTGATGGTAATTTACCACATTGTGGACTTACAGATGTGCTCACAAAAAACAAAAGTGAAACCGTAGTACAAATGTTACCCAACTTTTTAGGCGATAACTTTTTTAACTTACCCGAGCTTAGAAACATTAAATCTTTATTAGATACTTGTAAAGGTGGTATTGCTTTTCATGGCAATACTAAACTTAAAATTGGAGATAAAATTGAAGTATTAGAATACCAAACAGATTTTCAAAGATTAATATCTATACTAAACATATTAAATGAGTTGGGTAAATCTAAAGAGTATACTTTATTAAACGCAGAAGGTTTTGCTATGAAAACAGAAGTTAAAGATAACGACCGTATTAATGTTATTTTTAATTACGTTAAAGCAAACTTTAGAGAAGAAATTACATTAGACAGTATAGCGTCTTTGGTTAATATGACGGTACCATCATTTTGTAGGTATTTTAAGAAAATTACCAATAAAACATTTATACAGTTTACCAATGAGTATAGATTAGTACACGCTTCTAAATTACTAGCAGAACAAAAAATGAGTATTACAGAGGTTTGTTTTGAATGTGGTTTTAATAATTTTTCTCACTTTAATAAATCGTTTAAAAAATTTACCGGACAAAACCCATCAGAATACAGAAACGAACTAAAAACTATTGTTGCTTAAATTAGTTAGTTGTTTGTACCTTATTATATAGGGCACAAAAAAAATCGGTTTTAAATATATTTAAAACCGATTTTTTTTATTTGTTATCCTTATTAATGCAAGTTACATACTGTCTTTACTAAGTTTGGATGGCCTTACTAATGTCCTCATACACAACTACATTATACAAAATGCAACAGTTATGCCAAAATTTAAAAAAACACAGTTGTATTTACTAAATAATCGTTAAAACTATTTATAAATTTGGTTTAACACCTTAGCTAAGCGTAAACCTCCTTTTAATAATTGCTTGCGTAATGTACCCATATGTAGGTAACTGTATCTGTAACCTAGTTTTTCTCCTATTTCTGCAGACTTATACACTTCTTCTGCTAAATCTTGAGATTCCTCTATCCAATCATAAATAGTACCTTCTTTTATTTTAGCTTTTTCTTTTTTGTCTAATTTAGGTAAAGCGTTGGCTAGTTCTGTATAACTCATCCCGTAAGACTCTATCATGTCAGAATCCCAAACACGGTGTAAGTTAGACCCTCCATTAAACCAGCGTACTTGTATATCATTACCTCCTTTGTCTTCTGCGTGTCCTGCGTGTAAAGGTTGGTGCATATCTCCTACTAAATGTACTAACATTTTTAAATGAAAGGATTTATCTTTTTTAGAGCTTTTTTCATCTTTTAATACAGATACACATTTTTCTATACCTATCATTAAATCTCCTTCTTTTGGAGGCGTAATTTCTGTGTACTTTTTATCAGCAGGAAAATTTACATAATGCCAAGGAAAATAAGCTCTAAAATCACGATCAGATTTTATTTCATCTGCATAATTAGATACAAATGCTAAATCTTGCCCTTCTAATATTTTCTTTATTGCCTTTTTTGCTTTTCTACTAAGTTCTTTCTGTGCTACCTCACCAACAGTTCTGTGCCCTGTTTTACCCCAAAAAATGTTGTTAGCAAAGGAAACTTGTACTGCTAAAAAAAGTAAAATACTTATCTTTTTCATTCTAATAATATTTTTGGCTAAAATAGATAATGTAGCTTAAAGTAATGTTATTTTTTAGTTGGTTTTAATTTTTTAACTTATCCTTATACACAAAAACATTCTATTTTGATTTTAAAGAAAATAAAGAATCCATATTTAAGGTACACCACTATACTATTACTTGCTTTTACACTTATAATCTCATTATTTATTTTAAGTGTTTATGTAGGTGTATGGGGAAAAATACCTAGCAAAAAAGAACTAACAACATTAAAGTACCAACAAGCATCAGAAGTTTATTCTGCAGATAGTGTTTTAATTGGTAAATATTATTTACAAGATAGGCAACCCATACCTTATGCAAATTTCCCTAAACATTTAATAGATGCATTAGTGGCTATTGAAGATGAGCGTTTTTACAGTCATAGTGGCGTAGATTATAAAAGTATGCTTAGGGTTGCATTTAAAAGTATTTTATTGCAAGACAAATCTTCTGGTGGTGGAAGCACTATTAGCCAACAATTAGCAAAAAACTTATATCCAAGAACAAAACGTGGAAAGTTTAATTTAGCTATTGCTAAACTTAAAGAAATGTTTGTTGCCAGTAGGCTAGAAAGTATTTATAGTAAAGAAGAAATACTATATCATTATTTAAATCAGGTATCTTTTGGTGATAATACACACGGCATAGAAAGTGCTTCTTTAAAGTTTTTTAATAAACACGCTAAACAATTAACTATCCCCGAAGCTGCCACATTAGTAGGTATGCTAAAAGCTACATACGGCTATAACCCTAGAGTTTTTCCTAAAAAAAGTACCAATCGCAGAAATTTAGTAATGCAAGCGATGTACAAAAACGGGTATATAAATGAAAAACAAAAAGACACTCTACCTCAAACTCCTTTACAATTAAACTATAGAGACTTTAATTATAATGATGGTATTGCTCCCTATTTTAGAGAAGAGGTTAGAAAGCAACTTTTAAAATGGACTAAAGAAAAAAATGCAAAAGGTGAAGATTTAAATATTTATACCTCCGGATTAAAAATATACACCACTTTAAATTACCAAATGCAATTGTTAGCAGAAGAAGCTATGCAAGAGCATATGAAAAAATTACAATCAGATTTTGAAAAAAGTTATGGTAAAAATGCACCGTGGCTAACCAATAAAAGTATTATTAACAAAGCGGTAAAACAATCATTACCCTATAAAAAGCTAAAAGCACTAAACCTACCAGAAAAGCAAATACTAGATTCTTTAAACAAAAAAAAGAGAATGACTTTAGCTACTTGGGATAAAGACATTACAATACAAGCCAGTACAATAGATAGTATTAAGCATTACAGTAAGTTTTTAAATATTGGCTCTTTGGCTGTAGATCCAAAGAGCGGAGAAGTAAAAGTTTGGATTGGTGGTGTTAATTTTAAACACTTTAAGTACGACCATATATCGCAAAGTAAAAGGCAAGTTGGCTCTACTTTTAAACCAATTGTATACACCACTGCCTTAGAACAAGGCATTGGTCCGTGTACATATTTCTCTGCACAAGAGGTAGAATATAAAAATTTAAAACAATGGAGCCCGTCTAACTCTGGCTCTAAAGATGAAGCCTACCTTAATTACACAATGCAAGAAGCACTTAGTAAATCTGTAAACACTGTTGCTGTTAAAGTATTAGAGAAAGCAGGAATAAAAAATACTATTGAACAAGCTAAAAAAATGGGAATTTCTACAGACTTACCTAATGAGCCTTCTTTGGCTTTAGGTACTGCAGAGGTAAAAATTAACGAACTAGCAAAAGCATACACAACTTTTGTTAATAATGGCAAGCACAGCACTCCGTTTTTAATTAAGCAAATTGCAACCAGTAAAGACTCTATAATTGAAACTTTTAAACCACAAATTAGTAAAGAAGCCGCTTTTTCTAATGAAACTAATATGATTATGTTAGAGCTAATGAAAGCTACTATTAATACTGGCACAGCCTCAAGAATACGTAACAGCTACAAATTAACTAATGACATTGCAGGCAAAACAGGTACTACCCAAAACAATAAAGATGCTTGGTTTGTAGGCGTAACTCCTAAATTAGTAAGCGTTACTTGGGTTGGTTTAGACAATCATGAAATTGGATTTAAAAGCACAAGTTTAGGTCAGGGTGCAAATGCAGCATTACCTGCTTTTGCTTTGTTTCTTCAGAAAATGAATAAAGAAGCCGATTTTAATTACATTACAAAAGCCAAATTTAAAAAACCTACAGATGCAATTTTGCAAGATTTAGACTGTGAACCCATAAAAAAAGATGGCTTTTTAAAACGTTTATTTAAAAACCCTAATAAGAAAAAACGTAAAGAGTTTAAGCGTAGTTAGTCTCTTATTAATATATTTATAAAAACTATAAGGATTAAAACTAATATGAAAGAATATAAGATTGTTAGACAAAGAACTAAATTCCGTAATACAGATAGCGAATTTGAAAATGAATTAAATGCATTAGCTAAACAAGGTTGGATAGTAAAATCTTCTATTGTTATGAATAGCTCAAGTTTATTTAAGGTAATTTTAGAGCGCGATAAAAACAGGTCATTATGAAAAAACTACTAATACTATGTCTCGTATTCCCAATTCTAATTTTTGCTCAAGAAGTAAAAAAAGAAGAACTAGATTTAAAAAACGGAGACATTAGTTTACCTGGTACCTTAACAGTGGCCCAATCTAAAAATAAAACACCACTTGTAATTTTTATTCAAGGCTCTGGTAATGGTGACCGTAATGGTAACCAAGCCGGTACACTAATGCAAATTGGCTATATAAAAACCCTTAGAGATAGTTTAAATGCTAAAGGAATTTCATTTTATAGCTATGATAAAAGATCTGCAAATCTTAACAATTTAAAAAGTGTAAAAGATATTAGCTTTAAAGGTTTTGTTGCAGATGCAAACGTAGCTATAGATTATTTTAAAAACGACAAACGCTTTAGTGGCATTACTATAATTGGGCATAGCCAAGGTTCTTTGGTTGGTATGTTGGCCATTAATGCTCGTAATGATAAAGCTGTTACTTCTTATATTTCTTTAGCCGGACCAGGAAAAACTTTTGACAAAACAATTGTAGAACAATTAACAGCGCAAAACCCAAGTTTAGGCCAAGCCGCAAAAGAACAATTTGAAGAATTAGTACAGACAGATACTATTAAAGAGGTTAATCCGCTTTTAATGAGTGTTTTTCAACCAGTTTATCAAAAATTTATGAAAGAATGGGCTACAGAAAATCCTGCTTCTGAAATTAAAAAAATGAAGATTCCTGTTTTAATTTTAAATGGTGATGCAGATCTTCAAGTTAGTACAGACGATGCTCAATTATTAAAAAATGCCCAGCCAAAAGCTACTTTAAAAATAATTCCAAAAATGAATCATGTTTTAAAAGTTGTGAATTCTATAGTTGAAAACCAAGAAGCTTATACATCAAAAGACTATAAAATATCTAAAGAGCTTATTAATACTATAGATAAATTTGTATCTAACTAAAAAAAACTTGTGAACCTATAATAATGACTTATAAAATTTTGTGTTCTGATTTAGACGGAACCTTACTTACCACAAAAAATGATGTTTCTGAAGTAACCATATCAGAAATAAACAGAATAAAAAACCACCTTAAAATAATTTTAGTTTCTGCCAGAATGCCAAAGTCTATGCGCTACTTGCAAGAAAGATTAGGCATACAAAATTTACCTATTATTTGCTATAATGGTGCTTTAGTCTTAGATAATAACAAAGAGTTATTTTCTACTTTCATAAGCATTAAAAAATTGCAAACCATATACACTATTGCAGAAAAATACAACGTAAAAATGGGACTGTATTTTAATGATGAATGGTATGTACCACAAGACTCTGAGCGCGTTCAAAAAGAAATTCACCATACAAAAGCAGAGCCAATTTTTGAAGACACTAAAGTAACATTAGTAAATTGGGAAAAGAGAGGTGTTGGTGCCCATAAAATTATGCTAATGGGAACAAAAGAAACTACAGATGCTATTTTTACAGCCTTAACATCAGCATTAAGTGAACTTCTTCATTTTTACAGATCTAATGACACTTTAATAGAAGTTGCCCCTAAAACCATATCTAAATTATCTGCTATAGAATTACTACTGCAAAATGAAACTTTAGATGAGGTTATTGCATTTGGAGACAACTATAATGATATGGAAATGCTAACCCATGTTGGTTGTGGTGTAGCTGTAGAGAACGGAAGAACAGAAGTTAAGGCAATTGCAAACCACATAACTCTTAAAAATACAGAAAACGGAGTTGCGCATTTTATTAAGCAAAACATCATAATTTAAGTATATTTGAGAAAACTCACTTTTTAGAACAACTATACGTATGACCGAAAATTTTATTGAACCACTTATTACAGATGATAAAGTTGTTTTTGGATTACTAACACTTTGCTTAGGCTTTGTTTTTTACACCTCTGCAAAAAAAACTGGTTTTTGGGGTAAATTTTACACCATTGTACCTGGTATTTTACTTTGTTACTTATTACCTGCAATTTTAACCTCTACAGGAATTATTGCAGAAACTTGGAAAACAGTAGATGATGCAGGTATAATAACAGAACACGAGTCTGGCTTATACCATATGGCAAGTAGGTATTTATTACCTGCCGCTTTGGTTTTAATGACCTTAAGTATAGACTTAAAAGCAATAACCAATTTAGGCTCTAAAGCTCTAATTATGTTTTTAACAGGTTCTGTAGGTATAATTATTGGCGGGCCATTAGCTATATTAATTGTTTCTATTTTTTCTCCGGATACTGTTGGTGGTAATGATTTTGATGCTATATGGAGAGGACTTTCTACCATTGCTGGTAGTTGGATTGGTGGTGGAGCAAACCAAGCTGCTATGTTAGAAATTTTTCAGTATAATCCAGAAAAATATGGTGGTATGGTACTTATAGATGTTGTTGTAGCTAATATTTGGATGGCCATTATTTTATTAGGTGTTGGTAAAACTACTAAAATTGACAAGTGGTTAAAAGCAGATGCATCTGCCATAGAAAAATTAAAGGTGAAAGTAACTGCTTTTACAGAAAAAATTACAAGAATACCAACTACACAAGATTATATGATGTTGCTTTTCTTTGCGTTTACGGCAGTTGGCTTAGCACATTTTTTAGGTGAAAACATTAGCTCTTATTTAGGAGATAATGTTGCTGCTGTAGCAGATAAAAAAAGTTTTTTATCTTTTTTAGGTTCTAGCTTTTTCTGGATGGTTGTTTTAGCTACTATTGCTGGTATAGCATTATCTTTTACAAAAGCTAAAAACTTAGAAGGTGCTGGTGCTAGTAAAATAGGCGGTGTGTTTATATACATTTTAGTTGCTACTATTGGTATGAAAATGGATTTAGGTAAGGTATTAGAAAACCCAGGATTAATTGCCATTGGCTTAATTTGGATTACAATACACGCTGGTTTACTAATATTAGTTGCTAAACTTATTAAGGCTCCTTATTTCTTTTTAGCTGTTGGTAGCCAAGCCAATGTTGGTGGTGCAGCTTCTGCGCCTATAGTAGCTGCAGAGTTTCACCCATCATTAACATCTGTAGGAGTGCTACTTGCTGTTTTTGGCTATGTAGTAGGTACAGGCGGTGCACTACTTTGTGCATACCTTATGGAAGTTGCCTCTGCTCTTTAATTAAAAAGTTATACACAAAACAAAAAGCATTAACGATTTTTTAAGAAAAATTATTGATATTTGCTGCACTTAAAAAATTATAAAATGAATAGATTTTTTCTTCTGTTTCTTCTAGGCATTAGCATTATTGCTTGTAATTCTACAACTAAAAACACTATGACTGTTTCTGGTAATGTAAAAGGCCTAAAAAAAGGAACATTGTATTTACAAAAAGTGAATGATACTGTTTTAATTACAGTTGATTCTTTACAAATTAAAGGAGATGGTAATTATACATTATCTACTGAATTAGAAAGTCCTGAAATATTTTATTTGTATTTAGACAAGTCTGATAACTCTGAATTTAATGATAGAATTACTTTTTTTGGAGAACCTGGTAACATTACTATTAATACAGCTTGGAACACATTTGCTTTAAATGCAAAAATTGAAGGATCTGATTCTCAAAAAAAACTAGAAGAGTTTAGAAAAAATGCTTCTAAGTTTAATGCAGAAGCATTACGCCTTGCACAAACGGCACAGTTGCCAGGCATACAAGGTAATGACCAAGCTATAGATTCTTTAAATAAAATGTTATCTAAAAATAACTTACGTGGATATTTGTATGCTTTAAACTACTCATTAAACCACAAAGAGTCTTACGTGGCTCCTTATTTAGCTTTAACAGAAGTACCAGATGTTAATGTTAAATACCTAGACTCTATCTACAACTCATTGCCAGATAGTATATCGGTTTCTAAATATGGTAAAAAGTTAAAAGAACATATTAGCAAAGTAAAAGCTGCTAACAAATAAGCATAAAAAAACATCCGCCAATGGCGGATGTTTTTATTTTGTATAAACAGTAAAAATTAACCTAATTTGTTAACCTCTGCTATTAATTCTGTAGCTTTAGTTTCTAGCTCTGTACGTACAGCACTTAAATGCTTACTTCTATTATCTACATCTTTATTGTTTACTTTAGCGATTAACTCATCAAAAGTAGCAATTGCAGAATCTATAATTTTAGAACCTTCCTTAGAATCTTTAGAGTTTGAAGTTGCTTCCCAAAAGTAAACTGCTTCAATAATATCTCCTAAAACAAAATTGATGTCTTTTTTTAAATCTCTTATGCTTGCCATTTGTATTTATTTTTATGCAAAAATACATATTTAACTTATACAAAGAGTTTCTAACCCTTAATATATTAGCTTAAGTCTTAAATAGGTTAAATTGTTACTTCTAATAACTTAGCTCCGCTAGAAATTATTTCTATAGATTTAGAAAGTGCTGGTACTAAAATAGTTTCTCCTTTTACCAAGTTAGCTTCACCAAATTCGTTTTTCACAGTTGCAGAACCACCTACACACATATAAATAGTAAAAGAGTCTCTACTAGTTACATCTTGTTTAATATTTTCCGTTAATTCTATAAAATTAGTTTTAAAGTAAGGGCAATCTACCATTGTGTTTACCTCATTCTTCTCTGTACTATATGCAACTTTAAAATCGTCCTTTTTAGTATAATCTATAGCATCTAAAGCTTGCTCTGTATGCAACTCTCTTAGGTTTCCGTTTTTATCCTTACGGTTAAAATCAAAAACTCGATAAGTAACGTCAGAAGTTTGCTGAATTTCTGCTAATAAAACACCTGCACCAATTGCGTGTATTTTTCCTGTATTAATAAAAAAAGTATCACCTTCTTTTACCTTTTCATAGTTTAGTAAATCTAGTAACGTATCATTTTTAATACTGTTGGCATACTCATCTTTAGCTACATCTTTATTAAAACCTACAATAAGCTCAGCATCTTGGTCTGCATCCATTACATACCACATTTCTGTTTTACCAAAAGAGTTATGTCTTTTTTTAGCCAACTCATCATTTGGGTGTAACTGTATAGATAAATCTTGCTTGGCATCTATAAATTTTATCAATATAGGAAACTCTTTGCCAAAACGTTCTGCTACACTTACGCCTAAAAGATCATTTGTTTGTGTATTAATTAGCTCTTGCAATGATATACCTGCTAAATCTCCGTTAGAAACCACAGAAACATCTCCTTTAACGGTAGACAACTCCCAGCTTTCTCCTGTTATATCATTTTCTATGGGCTTATTTAAAACATCTCTTAACTTGGTACCTCCCCAAAGTCTTTCTTTTAAAATAGGGTTAAATTTTAACGGATACATATATGTGTTGTTTATAAATTTGACATTTTTTTATCCAGAATAGGTTACATAGTTTCGTGGGGTCTCATACAATACAACCTCCAAGTCTTTTGTAGCATCTATCTCTGGTCTAAGCTTGTTCCAAATAACCACAGCTATGTTTTCTGCTGTTGGGTTTAATTCTTTAAACTCTGGAACCTCTATATTTAAATTTTTATGATCTAAAGCTTTCTCTATTTTTTCTTTAATAAGATCTTTTAAAACTTTCATATCCATTACAAAGCCTGTTGTAGGGTCTATTTCTCCTGCAACGCTAACAATAAGTTCATAATTGTGACCGTGATAATTAGGATTGCTACACAAACCAAAAACTGCTTTATTTTTTTCTGCATCCCAATCTTTATTATGCAGTCTGTGAGCCGAATTAAAATGTGCTTTTCTACTTACTTTAACCTTCATATTAATATTGGTTTTGAAGTGTGTACTTGTGAAAACGGTCAAAAATTATTTTAAACCATTCTGTATAGTTTTGAGGATTTTTATTGATATCTATTTTTATATCATCTAAAGCCATCCATTTCCAATCTTCTACTTCTGCTTTGTTTATATTGGGCTCATCATTAAACTTCCCAATCATTACATGGTCTAATTCATGCTCTGTTAAACCATTATCAAAAGGAGCTTTGTATATAAATGAAAAAAGTTCTTTTAGTTCTGTTACAAATCCCATTTCTTCTTGTAACCTTCTTTTACCTGCTTCTAAGTTAGTCTCACCTACTCTTTGGTGACTGCAACAGGTGTTGGTCCATAACAAAGGAGAGTGGTATTTCTCTGATGCACGTTGCTGCAACATTGTTTCTCCTTTATCATTCATTACAAATACAGAAAATGCTCTATGGAGGAGTGCTTTTTCATGAGCCTCCATTTTACCCATTGTTCCTATTTGCTGGTCTTGTTCGTTAACTAATATTACTTGTTCTTCAATCATAATATTACAAAAATAAGACCTTTATGTTATTTATGAGCAACATAAAAAAGAAAAAACACCTTTACAAGTAAAAGTGTTTTTCATCTATTTTTATCGCTAAATTATTAAATTAAAAGAATCTAGGCGATTTTAAATTTTTCTTAGTTTTTATAAAGTCATAACGCAACATTACCTCAAAAGAGCCATCATTAAATGAAGTACTACCTAGTTCTGTTGTTTCTTTATCGTAGGCTAAACCTATCATAAAATCTTCTGACACTTGAAAACCAAACATTCCACTAAATGCCGCACTCCAACGGTATGCTCCCCCTAAAATAAATTTATCGTTAAACATAAAATTAGCAGACAAATCTACTTGTAATGGAGCACCTTTTACACCTTTGGTTAAAATTGTTGGTTTAAACTTTACAGATTCATTTAAATCAAAAACATATCCTGTCATTAAATAAATATGCATTTGCTCATTTGCTACTGTTGGGTTAGAACCCTCTGCAAAATGTTTTGTTTCTAATATTCTTGGAACAGATAAACCTGCATAAAATTTTTCTGTATGATAATAAACTCCAGCACCAACATTTGGTGAAAATCTATTATCAATATCTTGCTGTAAAGTTGGATCTACACCATTGCTATTATCTTGGTTTAGTTCTGAAAAACGAACATCTAATAAGTGTGCACTAGCCTTTAAACCAAATGACAATCTACCCTCTAAAGATGTATATATTGTATAGGAAAAATCGCCATCAAAATAGGTTTCTGAAGTTGGACCAATTACATCGTTAACCACAGAAAAACCAACTCCCACACCTCTATACCCAACTGGTGTATGAAAATTAAAGGTTTGCGTTTTTGGCGCCCCCTCTAGACCTACCCATTGAGACCTGTGCAGTAAACCAACACTCATATGACCACGAGAACCTGCATAAGCCGGATTTATACTAATGGTATTGTACATATACTGTGTGTATTGCGCATCTTGCTGTGCCCAACCAGATACAGTACCTAAGGTTAACAGCAATGTAATTGCTATTAATAGTTTATAATATTTTATTATTGCGCTCATAAACTTAATGCTATTTGTTTAAATATATGTAGCCGCTAAGCTGTTTAGTTTTACCTGCTGGTGTTGTATAATCTAACACATAAAAATATGTTCCAACTGGTAATTTTTTATCTTTATTAACTGTAACTCTACCGTGAGATGTACCGTCAAAATTATTGTTTTGAGTGTCATAAGACTTTGTAACAAACACTTGTACTCCCCATCTATTGTATATTCTAATAGTATTGTTAGGGAACCTCTCTAGTCCTGTTATTTTAAGTACATCATGTATACCATCTCCGTTAGGTGTAACTACATTAAATATTTCTATACCATCTTCTTCAGTCTCTGGAAAGTCTAAATAATCTGGAATTCCGTCTCCGTCTGCATCATCATTTGCATAATCTCCATCTTTATTAATGTCTTCATCAATAGTTGGTATGCCGTCTCCATCATCATCCGCATCTCTATAATCAGATTCGTTATCACCATCTGAGTTAGGTAAATCATTTAAAGGATCATCTATTTCATCATTTTTATCATCATCAATAGATGTTTCTCCTTCAAAACCATCATCTAGACCATCGTTATCCTTATCAGACCCTACAAATGTATCATCTGGAATACCATTACTGTCTGTATCATTAGCTTCTATTACATCTGGCACACCATCGTTATCACTGTCTTCATCTAAGTAATCTGGCAAACTATCTCCATCTGTATCTACCGGAAATATTCCTAAATTACCATCAGTTTCATAAGCGTCATCTAAACCATTACCGTTTTCGTCTAAACCACTAGGAGGTACATAATCTGCTGTAGTTTGCGCTTCAACGTTATCTGGAATACCATCATCATCTGCATCTATATCTAAATAATCTGGAATACCATCACCATCCGTATCTGTAGGATCTGTAGCTGGGTTATTATCTCCGTCTAAGTTCAGATCTTCAAAACTATCTAATATACCATCATTATCTGCATCTAAATCTGTCATTTCTGCCTCATTCACAATAACAGTAATAGTAGATGTACTACAATTACCTAGAGTATCACAAATGGTATAAGTAAAAGTATCTCTACCAATATATCCTGAGTTTGGCGTGTATGTTATAACATCATCAGACGGGTTGTTTGGTGTACCATTATCATTTACGTCAATTGTACCGTTTGTTGGGTTTGTTGTTGTAAATGTACCATTGGTAGGTAAATCGTTATCATTTAAATGCCAATTATCTATAATTAATGTTTCATCTTCATTAGTTGCTACAACATCATCTTGTGTATCTAATATTGGTACAACAGTAACATCTACAGTTGCTGTACTACAATCACCATAACTATTACACACGGTGTATGTAAAAGAGTCTGGACCATTATAATTTGCATCTGGGATATAGGTAATAATATCATCAGACGGAATATTTGGTGTTCCATTATCATCAATAGTTACCGTACCATTTACAGGGTCTGAAGTTGTTAATGTACCAGGATTAGGTAAACCATTATCATTAGCAAAAACATCTACGATTATTGAGGTGTCTTCATCTACTGTAACAATATCATCTTCTAAATCACTTGCCTCACTCATACATACTACCTTAAAACTAGGTAGCTGAACAGAGTTACCTGCTTTAAGCAATGTTGCCACATATTTTATAACATCTTTAGTTGCTATAACTTGTGGTGCTGTTTGATTACCTGTTAACGCAGGAGACCAACTTACAGTTGCTCCTGCCGGCACATTAGCAGAAATATCTAATGTGACCTCATTATTTGGAGTATTACAGTCTGTTAATATAAAATATGTACTTGCGTTTTTACCACACAAGGTACCATCATACGTTGCAAAATATACGCCAGGCTGACTAACTTCATAGAAGAAATCGGTACCTAAAACAGTACTTGTATCAGCTGCATTATACCACTTATAATTATTCTCGTCTGTACTATTTGGTGCTTGCAATAAAAATTGAGCACTAACTACATTAGCGCAAAACAAGCCTAGTAGCAGAGCGAATAAAAATTTATATGTTTTAATTGATTTCAAATTTCTAGGATAAGTTTTTATTCGCTTTAGCTTACTTTACTACAAATACAACGTTTATTAAAGTGTTGTAGTCTGTAGGTTGATTAGTTACTGTATATGTTAATACTCCATTTGCATTTATAGACATTGTAGCCGTATTAAATACAGTAGGATCTGCATATGTAACATAGTAATATAATTCTGTTCTAGTATATGTTGGTAAAGCTGATGGTGCACCTGCACTACCAATAGTTGGCGTACCATATTGCTTAATATACTCATCATATAAATCTAATGTTTTAGTTCCGTTTGTTGCAACATCTACTTCTACAGAAGGCGGATAAAATATACGTGCTGCTTTAGATGTAATAGGAGCTATTGCTTGTATTACTTCTTGTACATTTGTTTCTGCTGTTGGTGATGCTTCACCTCCTTCATCTACATCTATAGGTGTACGTAACTCTACTTCGTCATCATATTGATCATCTGAACCTAAATCTGATAATGGAACATTAAAGTTTCCTCCGCCATCTGTTAATCTTAAATTAGTACCTACTACTCTAAAATTAGTATTGTATTCGTTACCGATTACAGAATCTGCATCATCAACATTAATAGTAACATTGTTACCTCCTGATATAGCTACATAACCTGCATTACCATTTGTTGATAATGTCTGATCATCTGATGCTGGATCTCCTGGATCTCCTTTTTGTCCCGCTGGTCCTTGTGGTCCTTGAGCACCTGTTGCTCCAGTGGCACCTCTCTCACCTTGATCTCCTTTATCTCCTTTATCTCCCTTTTGACCATCCTGACCATTTTGTCCTGGTTGTCCTTGAGGTCCCTGCGGACCTTGTGCTCCTGTTGCTCCAGTGGCACCTCTTTCACCCTGATCTCCTTTATCTCCTTTATCTCCTTGTGGACCCTGTGCACCTGTTGCACCAGTCTCACCTTGGATTCCCTGTATTCCCTGAGGTCCTTGGTCTCCCTGATCTCCTTTTTCTCCTTGTGGACCTTGAGCACCTGTTGCACCAGTCTCACCTTGGATTCCTTGTGGGCCAGTTTCTCCTTGGATTCCCTGAGGTCCTTGGTCGCCCTGATCTCCTTTTTCTCCTTGTGGACCTTGAGCACCTGTTGCACCAGTCTCACCTTGGATTCCTTGTGGACCAGTTTCTCCTTGGATTCCCTGTATTCCTTGAGGTCCTTGGTCACCCTGATCGCCTTTATCTCCTTTTTCTCCCTGTGGACCCTGTGCTCCTGTTGCACCAGTCTCACCTTGGATTCCTTGTGGGCCAGTTTCTCCTTGGATACCTTGAGGTCCTTGGTCTCCCTGATCGCCTTTTTCTCCTTGTGGACCCTGTGCTCCTGTTGCACCAGTCTCACCTTGTATTCCTTGTGGGCCAGTTTCTCCTTGGATACCTTGAGGTCCTTGGTCTCCCTGATCGCCTTTATCTCCTTTTTCTCCTTGTGGACCTTGTGCGCCTGTTGCGCCAGTCTCACCTTGGATTCCTTGTGGGCCAGTTTCTCCTTGGATACCTTGAGGTCCTTGGTCGCCCTGATCTCCTTTTTCTCCTTGTGGACCTTGCGCTCCTGTTGCGCCAGTCTCACCTTGGATTCCTTGTGGGCCAGTTTCTCCTTGGATACCTTGAGGTCCTTGGTCTCCCTGATCGCCTTTATCTCCTTTTTCTCCTTGTGGACCAGAATCTGGATCTACCCAAGTATATACTCCTGCTCCATCAGTTGATAAAACTTGTCCGTCTGCACCTCCTGTAGGTAATTCTATTTCGTTTTGATTGTCATTATCTCCGTCTGTGTATGCAACAGTGTAATTGCCAGAACCATCATTAGTTACATTAATATCTCCTGCTCCTATAACTGTCTCTCTGTAATTTGATAAGTCAATTGGTGTAGCTGTTGGATCATTAGTTAACGTTAAGTTATCTCCAGTTAATGATAAATCTTGACTGTCTGTACCTACAAAATTGGTTAAAGTACCATCCTCTGATGTGTAGGTAAAGCTACCATCTCCATTATTTACTAATGTTGTAACTGTATTATTTGTGTCAATAGTTGCAGCATTACCAGAATCATCCGTGATTGTAAATGTTCCATCTCCATTATCTAAAACAGTAGAACGCTTTGAATCAAATGTAGTTGCAGCTCCGCTCTCGTTTTCATAAGTAAATGTTCCGTCTCCATTATCTGTTAAAGAGGTAATAGTTTCGTCAATTGTAACTGATGCTACATTTAAATATAAACCACCATCTGTACCCACTTGAATATCGTTGTTGGCATCTGAACTTACTAATCCTATTGTTTGAGAAGAACCTGTACCGTCTGTATATGTTATTGTACCATCATTGTTATTAACTAAAGTACCAGCAACCTGGTTTGTATCAATAGTTGCAGCATTACCAGAATCATCTGTTAATGTAAAGGTTCCATCACCGTTGTCTAATACTGTAGAACGCTTTGCATCAAATGTAGTGGTTACTCCATCTTCGTTTGTATACGTAAATGTACCATCTGTATTGTCTACTAAAGTTGATAAAGTCTCTGTAAATGTAGTTATTGTACCATTTTCTGATGTGTACGTAAAACTACCATCGCCATTATCTACTAAAGTAGTTATGGTATTGTTGGTATCTACTGTTGCTGAATTTCCTGAGTCATCTGTTAATGTAAAGGTTCCATCGCCGTTGTCTACTACTGTAGAACGCTTTGCATCAAATGTAGTGGTTACACCATCTTCGTTTGTATACGTAAATGTTCCGTCTGTATTATCTACTAAAGTTGTTACTGTTTCATCAATTGTAACAGATGCAACATTCAAATACAATCCACCATCTGCCCCAACTTGGATATCATTATTAGCTTGATCACTAACCAAATCAATAACTTGATCCGTTCCATCCTCATTTGTGTATGTAATTGTACCGTCATTATTATTAACTAGATTAGTTAACGTCTCCAAGTCTTTAATATCGATAACTGTATCTACTCCGTCTTCATCTCTATACGTGAAAGTACCATCAGTGTTTGCTACTACAGTAGTTAAAGTTTCTAAGTTTTCTACAATCGCTGTTAAGTCTAACTGTGTGGTATTTCCGTCCTCATCTGTATAATCAATATTTGTATTATCTGCATTTAAAGCTGCTACTGTTAACGTCTCTAAGTCTTTAATATCGATAACTGTATCTACACCATCTTCGTCTCTATATGTGAAAGTACCATCAGTGTTTGCTACTACAGTAGTTAAAGTTTCTAAGTTTTCTACAATCGCTGTTAAGTCTAACTGTGTGGTATTTCCGTCCTCATCTGTATAATCGATGTTTGTATTATCTGCATTTAAAGCTGCTACTGTTAACGTCTCTAAGTCTTTAATATCGATAACTGTATCTACTCCGTCTTCATCTCTATACGTGAAAGTACCATCAGTGTTTGCTACTACAGTAGTTAAAGTTTCTAAGTTTTCTACTAATGCAGTTAAGTCTAACTGTGTGGTGTTTCCGTCTTCATCTGTATAATCAATATTTGTATTATCTGCATTTAAAGCTGCTACTGTTAATGTCTCTAAGTCTTTAATATCAATAACCGTATCTACTCCATCTTCATCTCTATACGTGAAAGTACCATCAGTATTTGCTACTACAGTAGTTAAAGTTTCTAAGTTCTCTACAATCGCTGTTAAGTCTAACTGTGTGGTATTTCCGTCTTCATCTGTATAATCGATATTTGTATTATCTGCATTTAAAGCTGCTACTGTTAACGTCTCTAAGTCTTTAATATCGATAACTGTATCTACACCATCTTCGTCTCTATACGTGAAAGTACCATCAGTGTTTGCTACTACAGTAGTTAAAGTTTCTAAGTTTTCTACAATAGCTGTTAAGTCTAACTGTGTGGTGTTTCCATCTTCATCTGTATAATCAATATTTGTATTATCAGCATTTAAAGCTGCTACTGTTAACGTTTCTAAGTCTTTAATATCAATAACCGTATCTACACCATCTTCATCTCTGTATGTGAAAGTACCATCAGTGTTTGCTACTACAGTAGTTAAGGTTTCTAAGTTTTCTACAATAGCTGTTAAGTCTAACTGTGTGGTGTTTCCATCTTCATCTGTATAATCAATATTTGTATTATCAGCATTTAAAGCTGCTACTGTTAACGTTTCTAAGTCTTTAATATCAATAACCGTATCTACACCATCTTCATCTCTGTATGTGAAAGTACCATCAGTGTTTGCTACTACAGTAGTTAAAGTTTCTAAGTTTTCTACAATAGCTGTTAAGTCTAACTGTGTGGTGTTTCCATCTTCGTCTGTATAATCGATATTTGTATTATCTGCATTTAAAGCTGCTACTGTTAATGTCTCTAAGTCTTTAATATCAATAACCGTATCTACACCATCTTCATCTCTATATGTGAAAGTACCATCAGTATTTGCTACTACAGTAGTTAAAGTTTCTAAGTTTTCTACTAATGCAGTTAAGTCTAACTGTGTGGTGTTTCCATCTTCGTCTGTATAATCGATATTTGTATTATCTGCATTTAAAGCTGCTACTGTTAATGTCTCTAAGTCTTTAATATCGATAACTGTATCTACACCATCTTCATCTCTGTATGTGAAAGTACCATCAGTATTTGCTACTACAGTAGTTAAAGTTTCTAAGTTTTCTACTAATGCAGTTAAGTCTAACTGTGTGGTGTTTCCATCTTCATCTGTATAATCAATATTTGTATTATCAGCATTTAAAGCTGCTACTGTTAACGTCTCTAAGTCTTTAATATCGATAACTGTATCTACACCATCTTCATCTCTGTATGTGAAAGTACCATCAGTATTAGCCATTATAGTTGTCAATGTTTCAACTATGTGTAAGCTCGTCAAATCAACACTAGAAGTTCCCCCATTTTCTAATTGAAGTGTCAATGTGTTTGTATCTGAATCGAAACTAAAATCTTGAATTTGCTGATCATCAGTAGATGTCAACTCCCAAGAATTACCATCCCAAAAGTAAATTACTCCAGTATCTGTGTTTACATATACATCTCCTAAATCTGCTCCTGCAGGACTGGTCATACCTGCTACAGTGACATCTGTACCGCTTAAAACCTCACAATTACATTGATCTTCTAAGGTCACGGTAGTTTGTGAGAATGCAATTGATGATATTAAAAGCATCATCGGTAGTAAAATCTTCTTCATACTGGGGTTTTTTATTCTATTCATTTCTTTGTAATAAGTTAAGATGCTTGTACTTCTACTCTATTCTTTTGAGTTGATACATTTAAACATCTGATTGTAACTTATACATAACTTTACTTTACAAAATTAACGTTAGATAGTCCGCTAGAAAATAAATGTTGTGTATAGCCCTATTTGTATGGTTAACTTCTATAAAAACAATGTGGAGTATAATTATGTTTGTTAAATTGGTTATGAACAGACGTTTTTAATCGATAACAATGCCATTTTAAACGGATTACAAAAAAAACAAAAGACTACAATTAAGTAGTCTTTATCTTGTTTTTATATCTGTAAATTAACTTTTATCAATTTTAATTTCCTTTTATTCTGTACGTAATATTTCTATTTGTAATAGCATTAAAAACTTTTAACACTACAAAGGGAGAAAACTCTGAAGTAGAATTTGAAATTGTTGCTGTAGTAGTTACAAAATTTCCAACAGTTACAGATGCTGGTTTTGGAATTACAAACCTAAATTTATTTGTAGTATCATTATTTCCATCATCATCTGAATAAGAAGAAGTATTAGGAAATTGATCTGACGAACTACCTTCTACCATAGAACCGATAAACACTTGTCCTTCTCCATAATCTGTAACCATACCTAAACTATTGTCTCCTGTATTTGCAGTTCCTTCATTAATATCTGTTAAAAACAACTCTATGGTAGCGCCTGGTCTAGACCAACCCTCTACTATAATGTTAGATCCAGATACAAATGCATTAGATATTACTGCAAAGTTAGCTAAACCGTTAGGCCCACTATCTGCATCTCCGTTATCATTAATAGTTACGCCATCACCAACAGCATTACCTGCATCTAAGTCTATACCTAAAGCATGGCTTGTAGTTCCGTTAGCAAATATTGAATTCCTAGATATTAAATTTCCACTAGTATTACCTCCTGCTATTACTATACCTGCACCACCATTAGATGTTATTATATTGTTAGTAATTGCGGCATTATTGCCATCAATTTTTATACCTGCATTTTCAATTACACCACTACAATTCCCTCCATTCTGTCCAGAGGTTTTAATTGTATTTTCTAAAACAACAACATCGTCTACATCTTCAACTTCAATACCTAGTGCTCCGGCTTTTTCTATTAAATTTTGCGTAATTGTTATATTATTTCCCCCATCAATAAATATATTATCAAAGCAAGCCCCTGTTCCATTTTCTGTTAAATGATTATTTTGAACAAGTACAGAAGAACCTCCCCTAATTTGTATACCTGCATTGGAGTTTGTTGTTATAAAATTTGAATCTATTGTAGCATCTCCTCCTGTAACTTCTACACCATAATCAATATTACCTGCATTAGCACCAACAGCATTAACACCCAAAAGTGAATGAGAAACTGTACCTTGGCCTCCACTAATAATAACACCTGCATTGTTATTAGCATATACAGATACGTTACGTATTACAGTACCATTACCAGAAGTATTAAGAACATCACCATTATTTTTATGAATTTGTATTTCTGGTCTATCATATCCTGGTAAAGCAATAGCGGAAACACCAACAGATGTACCACCTGCGCCCTCTGCTCCAAAATTAGAATTTCCAGAATATGCTGTTTGTGTACGCCCGTCTATAATGGTGTTTTCTCCTGTTATTACCTCTAAAGGATTACCATTAGATATTAAAATATCAAAAATACCACCAGTGTAATTTTGATCTGCAGTTCTTCCTAATGCATCTGATGTTGGAGGTATCATAAAAATAGATGTGTCCTCTCCTGCTCCTGGATCAAAAAGACTATTTGCTTCAATATCCACAGTTGCTTCTCCTAAGCTATTAGAATTTTTTATAAATTGATTTAAAGACCCTTGTCCGTCTTCATTTGTATTTACAATTGTATTAAAATTAAAACCAAAATCAATACCTACAACTCCATTACCCGAAACAGATACATTAGATACACTTTGAGCATTATTAATAACACCTAAAGAAACATCTTGAGTTGCTGTTGGATCTTTACCTCCTACTTCATTAGGCTCCTCTTGTATAGCTCCTGCTGTTCCAAAAGATCTATATGTTTGTACAGGGTAACAATCTGAACAGCTAAAACCTCCTCCTCTAGTAGATTTTACGGTAGAACTAACTGTTCTAATAAGGTAATCACCATCTGCCATACCACCAAAGGAGTAATAACCAGATGCATCTGTTGTTTTTCTCTGAATAAAGTTTCCTGAAGAATCAAAAAGTTCTACTACTGCTCCTTGCAAACCAACACCATTAGCTGTTGCCTGGTTACGCCCAACTCCTCCTGGGTAATTTACATCTTCAAAAACAGTACCTGCAATTAAGTTAGATGGCACTTTTATAACAACAGCTGCTGATATTACAAAATCTTGACCCACATCTACATTAGCTGTTACTTGGCTATCTGCTGGAGAAATAAATGAAGAAATATCGTACGTATCTAAATCTACTCCATATGAATTTGATATGTTGTATGTTGGATTTACTGTATTATCATAAATTGTTGAATTGTATGCGTTATTACCAGGCTGACCACCATCGTTTGCTAACACAAAATTTTGACCTGCTTGGTTTGTAATAGATAGTTCCTCAGGGTTTGTTGACCCCTCACTAAAACCATTTAAATCTGGATCTCCTTCCCAAGATAAGAATGATGCTTTTGCTCCTGTTCCAGAAATAGCATAAAAAGAATCTAATGTAAAAGATGTTCCTTCATTACTTAAACCATCAAAACCTTGGTATAAGTTTATATTTACTGCTGGTAAATTTGGATCTTCATAAAAGACCATTAATGCCCAACCACCTAAAACGGTACTAGAATTACAGTAATCTCCCGTATTATTAATAGTTAGTCCACTAAAATCAAAAACATTTGTACTTGGATTTGCTACACTTTTAACAATGTCAGTTACATCACTTACATAACCAAAAAAGTTTCTATTAGTTAAAGATGTTTGATATAGGAAATTTGCTGATACATTTTGTCCTTCAAAAATAACATCTGGATCTCTAACTGTACTTGAGTGAGCCCAATATAAATATGCTCTTTCTACCGTTCCTGTATTAGGTATAGGTGATATTAATGTATTAGAAGATGATGTAGTAATTGTACAAGGTGAAGCTCCGTTTGCACCTGTTCTTAAAGTACCACCAGTTGTAGAATAATCATAATACCCATCAAACTCCTGAAATAAAGTTAATGGATCATTTGCTAAAATTTGTGAATTAATTGTACCCGTGCCTGTATCTGCATAATTAACAGTAGCGTATTCTGCTGTAGCATTTGTAAACTCAATTTTAAAATTTTCAGCAAATTCTGGTGTACCATCATTAGTTATGGGTACAGATATAGTTTGTACATTACCTAGCTCTCCTGTAAAGGTTAAAGTACCACTTACAGCTGTATAATCACTACCTGCCAAAGCTGTATCATCTACTGTTGTATAATCTACCGTAAAAGGTGCTTCAACAAAACCAAATAAAAATACATTTCTACCGTGTGCAGCTCTTGTAGATGTTACTGTAAAAATTGCAACACCTGCATCCTCGTCTATAGTTACATCTTCAATTTCTATTACTGGTCCTTCTGGGTAACAATTAACCTGTGCTTCCCAACCTGCTCCTGTTGAATTACCATTAGATGTAAATCTAAACGTTAAACAACCAGATACCGCAGATGAATTTATTGAACTAGGAATGTTAGCACTATCATATTCACCAATTAATGGTGCACTTGTTGAATTACCATCATATATGTATAAAATATCTCCAGTTACAACTTCAAAAGCTGTAAAATCTACATTTACGTATGTATCTGCTGTATCTGGACAAATTGTGTACGTGGCATCTTCATTATTACTATAATTTGATGGACCACCTGGATCAAAAAAAGTGTCGTTACAACTATTTACCGTAACTCCATCTGTCATCACCAAGGCATCATTATCTATTATTGTACCTGTGCCTATGTCTGATATATCTATACTATTGTTAGAGGAACTTGTAATCCTAATTGTAAAATCTTCAGCTCCTTCTATAGTTGTATCTTCTAAAATTGGTATTGTTATGGTCTCAGAATCGTTAATATTACCATTAAAATTTAAGGTTCCTGTTCTAGCTGTATAATCTGCTCCTGCAGTTGCACTACCATTAAAAGTAGAATAATTAACACTGTATGAACCTGATACACTTGTAACAGTTTGTCTTACTGTAAAAGTAGCAGTACCATCAGCTTCATTAACCGTAACATCGTTTATCTCTAATACAGGACTAGACACTGCAGTAAACAAAACATTATCTATAAATATCTGGTCATTATTAGCCCAGTTATTACCACTAGTAGACCTAAAAATAATTGCGGGGTTAGATGCAACTTCTGCAGCAGACAAAGTATATGAAATAGATCCTTGGTTATTTGTATTTATGTTATTTACAAGATTCCAAGCACCTGTATTACTATTATAAATATATACTCCTAATGATTCTCCTCCTCTATTGCGAGCGTCATAATCTAAAGTAAGCGTAACAGAATCATAACCTGCTAAAGGAACAAACCTATAAATAAAAGCATTATCTAAGTTTCTTAGTCGTAATCTACCACCCGTTACCCTAATATCTCCATTCCAAGCACTATTGTTATCACCAGATTCTATCCAATTTGAAGAAAAGTTTTGGTTTCCATCGTTTCTACTGTAAGAAATAGATGAAAAATTATCTCTAAAAGTATCTTGACCTAATACCAAGCTAGTAAAAAGCAAGAAAAAAAACACTAAATATACATTAATCAACTTCATAATAAGAATTGGGTTTAATTTGGGGAATGTGTTATAAGTAAACACACCCATCTTATCAATCTGCTAAATTATAACCTTTAGAGTAGCGTGTATAATATTTGTTGTGAACAATAGTTAATGTAATGTATACCTCTACAAAGATGAAGTGAGAAGAAATAAAAAAAAGCCTTAACTTTTAGGTTAAGGCTTTCTTCGGAATTAACTAGCAGTTAATCTATTCTATAATAATGAATTCTGATCTTCTATTTAATTGATGTTCTTTTACTGTACAAGGCACACCATTTTCACATTTATTTACAAGTTTAGTTTCTCCAAAACCTTCTCCTTGCAAACGACTTGCATCAATACCTTTAGATATCATATAATTTACTGTGGCTTCTGCTCTTTTTTGAGACAACCATAAGTTGTAAGAATCTTTTCCTCTACTGTCTGTATGTGAGTTCACTTTAATTTTTAAACTAGGAAATTTTTCCATTGCAACTATTACTTTTTGTATTTCAATCTCTGCGTCTGGTCTAATATCAAACTTATTTAAATCAAAATAAATAGTACTTAATTGTAATAGTTTTGCTAAATCGTCTCCTGCCCCAGCAGTTACCTTATCTCTCTCTAAATAAAAATCAATAACCTGTGGCTCTCCATTAGATTTGTTTAAATATTTTTCTGATGGCACATACCCTTCTACAACTGCTCTAACAAAGTTACCTTGATTACAATCTAATGTAATATTGTATACACCTTTAGAGCTCATTATTGTTGATGATATTTCTTCGTTATTTTCATCTATAACTTTTATTGCTGCTCCAACCAAAATTTCGTTAGAAATTTTATCTCTAACTGTTCCTGTAATTTCCTGTACACAATCTAACACTAACGGTTCATTTTCTACAAGAGCATAAATATCATCTTCTCCTATACCGCCTTTTCTGTTAGAAGCAAAATATCCATTTCTATTTTCACTATCAAAAATAAACGTAAAGTCGTCCATATTACTATTTACTGGCTCGCCAACATTTACAATAGAACCTGCAAAGTTATTATTGGCTATTTTGGTAGCAAAAATATCTAAGCCTCCAAGGCCTAAATGACCATCTGAAGAAAAATACAAAATATCTTCATTAGATACATAAGGGAACGTTTCTCTTTCTTCTGTATTTATTTTATTACCAAGGTTTACAGGTGTTCCAAATGTATTGTCATCATTAATACTAACACTGAAAATATCAGACTGACCAAGAGTCCCTGGCATATTAGATGCAAAGTACAATGTTTTTTCATCACTACTTAATGCAGGGTGAGCTACAGAATAACTATCACTATTAAAAGGTAATTCTGTAATATTTGTCCACATTCCATCTACATAATCTGCCCTAAATATTTTTAATCTTACTACACCATCACTATCTTTTACTCTTTTACCATCTTTATAATTGTTTCTGGTAAAGTACATTGTAGTACCGTCTTTTGTAATTGCAGAAGTAGATTCATGATATCTTGTGTTTACATTTTTATCTAACTTTGCAACCTTATCTAAAGACACACTATCTACGTTTACTTTGTATAAATCTAAAAAGTCTCTTGAGTTCCAAGTATGCCTATATTTTGCAAAATTTCCTGTATCTCTATCTGATGAGAAAAGTAAGCCTTCTTTAAAGAAAGTTGGGGCAAACTCATTATGCGCACTATTGTACTTAAATTTTGAAATTTTGAATTTGTCTGTATTGGCTTTAATTTTTTCTGATGAAGCAACTGTATCTTTAGAAAATAAGGCTTTATCTCCAGAAGATGCAACATCATAAAACTTCTCTAAAATAGCATTAGATTCATCATACTCACCTAAGGTTCTTAGCGTTTGTGCATACTTAAAATATTGTTCTGCTGTAACATCTGCCTCAAACTCTGTTACTAATCTTTTATATATTACGGATGCGTTTTTATAATCTGCATTAAAATAATATGAGTTAGCTAATTTGCCTAATAATTCTGCAGATACAAACCCCTTTTCTATAACTTTAGTGTAAATATCTATTGCAGGACTAAAAGCGTAACTTTTGTATTTATTATTTGCCTTTTCTATTAATTTCTCTTGGGCACTAATGTTACCAACAGCAAAAAACAGTATAGCAAGTAAAACTATAATTTTCTTAACCATTTTTTTAATTTTAAATTTTAGAAGAATCTAGGTGAAACTAGCTTTTCAAAAGCTCTAACCAATTCAAACCTCATAAATACTTCAAAAGAGCCATCATTAAATTGTGTACCTCCCAGTTCTGTTGTCTCTTTATCATATGCTAAACCAAGCATAAGTTGGTCTGACAATTGAAAACCAGCCATTGCACTTACAGCTGCATCCCATCTGTAAGCTGCTCCAAATGTAAATTTCTCGTTAAACATAAAGTTTGCTGATAAATCTACCTGAAGTGGTGCACCACTAACTACTTTAGTTAGTACTGCTGGTTTAAATTTTAATGTATTATTTAGGTCAAAAACATAACCTGTTATAGCATATAAATTTACCTTATCCTTAGATAAAAACTGAACACCGTCTGAGTCTCTATTGCTATTATCAAAATGATCTGTTTCTACTAAATTAGGAGCAGATACCCCTAAGTAAAACTTGTTTGTATGATAGTAAAAACCCAACCCAAAATTTGGAGAAAATTTATTATCTATATTATCTGTTTCTACTACTTCGTCATCTATTTTTCTTAGTTTTTCAAAATCTAAGTTTAATAAGTTACCACCTACTTTAACTCCAAAAGACAGCTTTCTGTCTTGGGCAAGTTTTAATGTGTATGATACTGTACCATCTATATATGTTTCCTGTACAACACCATCTCCAATTTGGTCATTAACTATAGACACGCCATATCCTAAATTACTGTTCCTTATTGGAGAGTGTAAATTTATAGTCTGAGTTTTTGGTGCACCATCTAGACCCACCCATTGAGACCTATATAATGCAGCTATACTTAATTGCCCTCTAGAGCCTGCATATGCCGGGTTTACAGCTAAAGTATTAAACATATATTGTGTGTATTGCGCATCTTGTTGTGCACTAACACTATCTAAAACAAGGATTACTAATATAATTGTTGCTAGAATGCTTCTTTTTATCATTTTATGATATTAAATATTGTTATTTACTTACGTATAGATAACCACTATCGGTATTATCTTTTCCGTTTTGTTCGTAGTTGAAAATGTAATAATATACTCCAGAAGGTAAAACTTCACCGGCTCTTACTGTAGATCTTCCTTTAGATTTACCATCAAAAACATTATTGATGTTGTTGTATCCATTGGCTTCAAAAATTGCTATACCCCATCTGTTATAAATTTTTAATGAGTTGTTAGGAACAAGGTCTACATTATCTATCCATAAGAAATCATTTTTACCATCACTGTTTGGTGTAACCATTTGCATAACTACTACCGCATCTTCATCTGGCGTGCTATCATCCATATTATCTAAATAATCTGGTGTACCATCACCGTCTGTATCATCATTAGTTGGGTCACCATCGCCATCTGCATCTTCATCTGGTGTGTTTATACCATCACCGTCATCATCTAAATCTCTGTAGTTTACATCTTCTGTACCGTCTGTATCTGGTAAATCGTTTGCTGGATCATTGATCTCATCATTAACATCAAAACCATCGTTTACATCTGATCCTTCATAACCATCATCTAAGCCATCACCATCTGTATCTATAGTAGTATATTGCTGATCTGGAACTCCGTCAAAATCAAAGTCGTTACCTTCATTATTATCTGGAACTGAATCATTATCACTATCTAAGTCAATATAGTCTGGTGTATCCTCACCATCGTGATTGTTTGGTGTTAAACCACCCAAGTATGCACTATTTACACCATCATTAGCTAAGTAAGTCGCAGCATCATCATTATTAGGAGCAATATAGCCAGCTGTTGTTTGCGCTTCTACATTATCAGGAATACCGTCATCATCAGCGTCTATATCTAAATGGTTTGGTATACCGTCTCCGTCTGTGTCCGCAGGATTAGTTAACGGGTCATTATCTCCATCAATATTTTCATCTTCTACTGTATCTAAAATACCATCATTATCATCATCTAAATCTACAGTGTCTGGAACTCCATCGCCGTCTGTATCTGTACCAGGTGTATTATCTGTAGGATCTAAATAGTCTGGTGTACCATCACCGTCTGTATCATCATTAGTTGGGTCACCATCGCCATCTGCATCTTCATCTGGTGTGTTTATACCATCACCATCATCATCTAA
Source organism: Cellulophaga lytica DSM 7489 (assembly GCF_000190595.1). Lineage (NCBI taxonomy): Bacteria > Pseudomonadati > Bacteroidota > Flavobacteriia > Flavobacteriales > Flavobacteriaceae > Cellulophaga > Cellulophaga lytica. Next base: position 570,703 of record NC_015167.1, read on the forward strand.
ATCTCTGTAGTTTACATCTTCTGTACCGTCTGTATCTGGTAAATCGTTTGCTGGATCATTAATCTCATCATTAACATCAAATCCATCATTTACATCTGATCCTTCATAACCATCATCTAAACCATCACCATCTGTATCTACACCTGTAAATGTTTGGTCTGGTTCTCCATCAAAATTAAAATCGTTACCCTCATTATTATCTGGAACTGAATCATTATCACTATCTAAGTCAATGTAATCTGGTGTATCCTCACCATCGTGATTGTTTGGTGTAATTCCTTCATCTCCTGATCCTTCATAAGCATCATCTAAACCATCCATATCTGAATCGTTTCCGCTTGGTGCTATGTAACCGTCTGTTGTTTGTCCTTCTACGTTGTCTGGAATACCATCGTTATCTGCATCTATATCTAAATGGTTTGGTATACCATCGCCATCTGTATCTAGAGGATCTGTTAATGGATCATTATCATTATCTAAGTTTGGATCTTCTACTGTATCTAAAATACCATCATTATCATCATCTAAATCTACAGCATCTGGAACTCCGTCACCATCTGTATCTTTTCTGTCATCCGTAGGATCTAAATAATCTGGTGTACCATCACCGTCTGTGTCATCATTAGTTGGGTCACCATTGCCATCTGCATCTTCATCTGGTGTGTTTATACCATCACCATCATCATCTAAATCTCTGTAGTTTACATCTTCTGTACCGTCTGTATCTGGTAAATCGTTTGCTGGATCATTAATCTCATCATTAACATCAAATCCATCGTTTACATCTGATCCTTCATAACCATCATCTAAACCATCACCATCTGTATCTACACCTGTAAATGTTTGGTCTGGTTCTCCATCAAAATTAAAGTCGTTACCCTCATTATTATCTGGAACTGAATCATTATCACTATCTAAGTCAATGTAATCTGGTGTATCCTCACCATCGTGATTGTTTGGTGTAATTCCTTCATCTCCTGATCCTTCATAAGCATCATCTAAACCATCCATATCTGAATCGTTTCCGCTTGGTGCTATGTAACCGTCTGTTGTTTGTCCTTCTACGTTGTCTGGAATACCATCGTTATCTGCATCTATATCTAAATGGTTTGGTATACCATCTCCGTCTGTATCTAGAGGATCTGTTAATGGATCATTATCATTATCTAAGTTTGGATCTTCTACTGTATCTAAAATACCATCATTATCATCATCTAAATCTACAGCATCTGGAACTCCGTCACCATCTGTATCTTTTCTGTCATCTGTAGGATCTAAATAGTCTGGTGTACCATCACCGTCTGTATCATCATTAGTTGGGTCACCATCGCCATCTGCATCTTCATCTGGTGTGTTTATACCATCACCATCATCATCTAAATCTCTGTAGTTTACATCTTCTGTACCGTCTGTATCTGGTAAATCGTTTGCTGGATCATTAATCTCATCATTAACATCAAATCCATCGTTTACATCTGATCCTTCATAACCATCATCTAAACCATCACCATCTGTATCTACACCTGTAAATGTTTGGTCTGGTTCTCCATCAAAGTTAAAGTCGTTACCCTCATTATTATCTGGAACTGAATCATTATCACTATCTAAGTCAATGTAATCTGGTGTATCCTCACCATCGTGATTGTTTGGTGTAATTCCTTCGTCTCCTGATCCTTCATAAGCATCATCTAAACCATCCATATCTGAATCGTTTCCGCTTGGTGCTATGTAACCGTCTGTTGTTTGTCCTTCTACGTTGTCTGGAATACCATCGTTATCTGCATCTATATCTAAATGGTTTGGTATACCATCGCCATCTGTATCTAGAGGATCTGTTAATGGATCATTATCATTATCTAAGTTTGGATCTTCTACTGTATCTAAAATACCATCATTATCATCATCTAAATCTACAGCATCTGGAACTCCGTCACCATCTGTATCTTTTCTGTCATCCGTAGGATCTAAATAATCTGGTGTACCATCACCGTCTGTGTCATCATTAGTTGGGTCACCATCGCCATCTGCATCTTCATCTGGTGTGTTTATACCATCACCATCATCATCTAAATCTCTGTAGTTTACATCTTCTGTACCGTCTGTATCTGGTAAATCGTTTGCTGGATCATTGATCTCATCATTAACATCAAATCCATCGTTTACATCCGATCCTTCATAACCATCATCTAAACCATCACCATCTGTATCTACACCTGTAAATGTTTGGTCTGGTTCTCCATCAAAATTAAAGTCGTTACCCTCATTATTATCTGGAACTGAATCATTATCACTATCTAAGTCAATGTAATCTGGTGTATCCTCACCATCGTGATTGTTTGGTGTAATTCCTTCATCTCCTGATCCTTCATAAGCATCGTCTAAACCATCCATATCTGAATCGTTTCCGCTTGGTGCTATGTAACCGTCTGTTGTTTGTCCTTCTACGTTGTCTGGAATACCATCGTTATCTGCATCTATATCTCTAAAGTCTGGATTAGAATCTGAATCTGAATTTGTTGGTATAATACCTTCTCCAGAGCCAGGTGTAGTTTCATAAGCATCATCTAAACCGTTACCATCTGTATCAAAAGTACAAGGGTGCACAATAGCATTACCTCCTTGAGCTTCAATATTATCTATAATACCATCATTATCAGAATCTATATCTCTAAAATCTGGTTTCTTATCTCCGTCTGTATCAACTGGAGTTAAACCTAAACCTGGACAACTTTGGTAAGCATCATCTAAACCATCACAGTTAGCATCCTTTCCTTTAGGTGCAATATAATCGTCTGTGTTTTGCGCTTCTATATTATCTATAATTCCGTCATCATCAGAATCTATATCTCTAAAATCCGGAAGAGAATCACCATCTGTATCAACAGGTGTAATTCCCTGACCTGTACCACAATAATCTTCATAATGATCATCTAAACCATTTTTTGGAGCAGAATCCATACCGCAAGGTGCAGTAAATTCGTTTGTAGGCTGAGCTTCTACATTATCTAAAATTCCGTCATTATCAGAATCTATATCCAAATAATCTTTTCTAGTATCTCCATCAGTATCTATTGGAGTTAAACCTCCACAACTTCCTGGTGTTTCCTCGTATGCATCATCTAAACCATTACCGTCAGAATCTATGCCACTTGGAGCTATATACCCCACTGATAACTGCGCTTCTACATTGTCTAAAATACCGTCATTGTCAGAATCTATATCTAAACTATTTGGTATTCCGTCCTTGTCAAAATCACCGTTTCCTTCTACTGTATCAATAATACCGTCATTATCATCGTCAATATCAACGTGATCAAAAACGCCATCACCGTCTGTGTCTACACCAGGACCAAAGTCTGCGTAAACAGTGAATGAAGAGAATATAAATACAAGTAAAAAAGTAAACAGAGGTGTCCTTTTTTTAGATAAGGACCTGCTAATTATTAAAGTAAAGTTTTCCATAAATGATAGTTAGTGTTACTAATCACCATGGCATTTTTTGTTAAGTTTACTTAAAAAGATTTTGGGACTTCTTGCTTAAACTGGATGCTAAGTTAAAGTTATTTTTATATACTGCATTAAATTTGATATCATAAGTTGCATCCGTTCTTTGAAGCGCAAATTTAATCGTTTAAATGTTAATTTTTTAACTTTCTTGTTTGAAAATTTAACAAAAAAAAATCTTAACGTCATTTTATAAAAAAAGGATAATCTAAAAAAAAAGCACTTCATCGAAATTAAAAAAAGCTAACTAGTTAGTAATCTAGCTACTTAATATTTGTTAACAGAGTTATTAGCATTCTATTATTTACCGTACTTTTGCAACAAATTTTTTTAAATGAGTTTTGAAAAAGAAATACAAAAGAGAAGGACTTTTGGAATCATATCTCACCCTGATGCTGGTAAAACAACATTAACAGAAAAGTTATTACTTTTTGGTGGTGCAATACAAGAAGCCGGAGCAGTAAAAAACAATAAAATAAAGAAATCTGCTACCAGTGATTTTATGGAAATTGAAAGACAGAGAGGTATTTCTGTTGCTACGTCTGTACTTGCCTTTATATACAAGGATAAGAAAATAAATATTTTAGATACACCAGGACACAAAGATTTTGCTGAAGATACATTTAGAACCTTAACAGCTGTAGATAGCGTTATTGTTGTTATTGATGTGGCTAAAGGTGTAGAGGAGCAAACTGAAAAATTGGTTGAAGTATGTAGAATGCGTAAAATACCAATTATTGTTTTTATAAATAAATTAGACCGTGAAGGTAAAGATGCTTTTGATTTACTTGATGAAGTAGAACAAAAGCTAGGCCTATCTGTTACTCCATTAAGTTTCCCAATTGGCATGGGTTATGACTTTAAAGGAATTTATAATATTTACGAGAAAAACATTAACCTTTTTAGCGGCGACAGTAAAAAAAATATTGAAGAAACTATTGCTTTTGATGATGTTCAAAATTCAGAATTAGAAAACGTAATAGGAGAAAAAGCGGCGCAGACTTTAAGGGATGACCTGGAGTTGGTAAATGGAGTTTACCCTGAGTTTAGCAAAGAGAAATATTTATCTAGTGAACAGCAGCCAGTTTTCTTTGGTTCTGCTTTAAATAATTTTGGTGTTCGAGAACTATTAGATTGTTTTATTGAAATTGCCCCCTCTCCAAGGCCTAAAAAAGCAGAAGAAAGAGAGGTAATTGCAAATGAAAAACAATTTAGTGGATTTGTTTTTAAAATACACGCCAATATGGATCCTAAACACAGAGATAGACTAGCGTTTATAAAAATTGTGTCTGGTACTTTTGAACGCAACAAACCATATCTACATGTTAGAAATAAGAAAAAGTTAAAATTCTCTAGTCCTAATGCATTTTTTGCAGAGAAAAAAGAAATAGTAGACATCTCTTACCCAGGAGATATTGTTGGTTTACACGATACAGGGCATTTTAAAATAGGTGATACTTTAACTGAAGGAGAAGAGTTGCATTACAAAGGGATTCCTAGTTTTAGCCCGGAACATTTTAGGTACATTAACAATGCAGATCCTATGAAATCAAAACCTTTGCACAAAGGTATAGACCAATTAATGGATGAAGGTGTTGCTCAATTATTTACTTTAGAAATGAACGGGCGTAAAATAATTGGAACCGTTGGAGCCTTACAGTTTGAGGTTATACAATATAGGCTAGAACATGAATATGGAGCAAAATGTACATATGAAAATTTCCCTGTTTTTAAAGCTTGTTGGGTAGACCCTAGTGATAAAAACAACGATGAGTTTAAAGAGTTTAAACGTGTAAAACAAAAGTTTTTAGCCAAGGATAAGTCTGGAAAATTAGTGTTCTTAGCAGATTCACAATTCTCTTTACAAATGACACAACAAAAATACCCAAGTGTAAAATTACATTTTACATCTGAGTTTGAATAACAACTAGTGTTACCAGAAAAATAAAAAAAGCCAAACATAAATTGTTTGGCTTTTTTATTACCTATTTTTTATAAAAAAGAAAACCACGCAAATTGCGTGGTTCTTTTATTATGCTTCTCCTGTTGGACCAAAATTAATTGGTACTGAAGGCTGCTCATAATCTTTAATTGCTCCGTGAGCCTTTTCAAAACGTTGAACATTATCATTTAATGCTTTTAAAAGCTTTTTAGCATGTTGTGGTGTAAGTATAATTCTACTTTTCACTTTTGCCTTTGGTGCTCCTGGCATTAAACTAACAAAGTCTACTACAAATTCTGATACTGAATGGTTAATTATTGCCAAATTAGAATAAACTCCTTCAGCAGTTTTCTCATCCAATTCAATATTTATTTGCTTCTGATCTTGACTAGAATCACTCATACAACTTAAAATTTAAGTTCCTCTTTACGAGCCATAATCTCATCATATTCTTCTTTAGAACCTACTATGATGCTATCATAATCTCTCATACCTGTTCCTGCAGGAATCTTATGACCAACAATTACATTTTCTTTTAATCCTTCTAAGTTATCAACCTTACCAGCTACTGCTGCCTCGTTTAATACTTTAGTTGTCTCCTGGAACGATGCCGCTGAGATGAAAGATTTAGTTTGTAAAGATGCTCTTGTAATACCTTGTAAAATTGGTGTTGCAGTTGCTGCAACAGCATCTCTAGCAGATACTAATGCTTTATCAGCACGTCTCAAGATTGAGTTTTCATCTCTTAACTCTCTAGCTGTTATTATTTGTCCAGCTTTTAAGTTATCAGAATCTCCTGCCTCTTCAACAACTTTTTTACCGTAAATCTCATCATTCTCTCTGATAAAATCTTCTTTATGTGCCAATTGGTTTTCTAAGAAAATAGTATCACCCGGATCTTGTATACGAACTTTACGCATCATTTGTCTAACAACAACCTCAAAGTGCTTGTCATTAATTTTTACACCTTGTAAACGATATACTTCCTGAACTTCGTTCACTAAGTATTGTTGTACAGCAGAAGGGCCTTTAATTGCTAAGATATCTGCAGGTGTTATAGATCCATCAGATAATGGCATACCAGCTCTAACATAATCATTTTCTTGTACAAGAATTTGATTTGATAGTTTTACTAAGTACTTTTTAACATCACCTAATTTAGACTCTATAATAATTTCACGGTTACCTCTTTTAATTTTACCAAAAGAAACAACACCATCAATTTCTGAAACAACTGCTGGGTTAGATGGGTTACGTGCTTCGAAAAGTTCTGTAACTCTTGGAAGACCACCCGTAATATCACCAGACTTAGCAGACTTACGTGGAATTTTAACTAACGTCATACCCTCAGTAACCTTATCATTGTCATCTACCATAATGTGAGATCCAACTGGAAGGTTGTAAGAACGTAATATCTCATCATTATTATTTTTAACTAATAATGTTGGTATTAACTTCTTGTTTCTAGATTCTGAAATTACTTTTTCCTGGAAACCTGTTTGTTCATCTATCTCTACCTGGTAAGTAACACCTTGTTCTATATTTTCGTATGAAACTTTACCAGTAAATTCTGATACAATTACACCGTTATATGGATCCCAAGAACATATTACATCACCTTTAGCAACTTTAGCTCCGTTTTCTATAGCTAGTTGAGAACCGTAAGGTATGTTACTTGTACTTAAAGTAATACCTGTTTTAGCATCAACTATTTTTATTTCTGATGTTCTAGAGATAACAATTTTTACTTTGTTACCCTCATTATCTTCACCATTAACAGTTCTTAAATCTTCTATTTCTGCAATACCTGCAAATTTAGCTTCTAATTTATTATCCTCAGAAATGTTACCTGCAATACCACCCACGTGGAATGTACGTAGTGTTAACTGTGTACCTGGCTCTCCAATAGACTGTGCAGCAACAACACCTACAGCCTCACCTCTTTGTACCATTTTATTGGTTGAAAGGTTACGACCATAACATTTACCACAAATTCCTTTTTCTGCCTCACAAGTTAATGCAGAACGTACTTCTACGCTCTCTATTGGTGATGCTTCAATTTTCTTAACATCAGACTCTACTATTAACTGACCAGCAGATAATAATTGTTCTTCCGTTACAGGATCAAATAAATCATGTAGTGAAATTCTACCTAGAATACGAGCTCCTAAAGATTCAACTATTTCTTCGTTTTTCTTTAAAGCTGAAACTTCTATACCTCTTAATGTTCCACAGTCTTCTGTGTTAATGATAACATCTTGTGATACATCAACCAAACGACGAGTTAAATACCCCGCATCGGCAGTTTTTAAAGCGGTATCTGCAAGACCTTTACGTGCACCGTGAGTAGAAATAAAGTATTCAAGAATTGATAAACCTTCCTTAAAGTTAGAAAGAATAGGGTTTTCAATAATTTCACCACCACCTGCAGTAGATTTTTTAGGCTTAGCCATTAATCCACGCATACCAGTTAACTGACGAATTTGCTCTTTAGAACCCCTTGCACCAGAATCTAACATCATATACACAGAGTTAAATCCTTGCTGATCTTCACGAATACGCTTCATTGCTAACTCTGTAAGCATTGCATTGGTAGATGTCCAAACATCAATTACCTGGTTGTAACGCTCATTGTTAGTAATAAGACCCATGTTGTAGTTAGCCATAATACCGTCTACTTGACCGTTAGCCTCTGCAATCATTTCGTGTTTTTCTTTAGGGATAATAATATCTCCTAAACTAAAAGATAAACCACCTTTAAAGGCAAATTCATATCCTAAAGTTTTTATCTTATCTAAGAATTCTGCAGTAGTTGGCACGTCTGTAACAGCCAAAATACCACCAATAATATCTCTTAAAGATTTTTTATTTAATACATCATTAATATAACCTGCCTGTTCTGGCACCATCATATTAAATAAAACTCTACCTGTTGTAGTAGGTATTATTTGGTATACAAGTTCTCCTTCTTCATTAAAGTCTTTTGCTCTTACTTTTATACCTGCATTTAAATCAAGTCTTCCCTCATTAAAAGCTATTACAACTTCTTCATCAGAATAGAAAGTTAACCCTTCACCTTTAATTGGCACCTCTGGAGTAGATTTACGTTCTTTAGTCATATAATAAAGACCTAAAACCATATCCTGAGAAGGTACTGTTATTGGTGAACCATTAGCAGGGTTTAATATGTTGTGTGATGCAAGCATTAACAACTGAGCTTCCAAAATTGCTTCTGGACCTAATGGTAAGTGTACTGCCATTTGATCCCCATCAAAATCGGCGTTAAATGCCGTACATACTAATGGGTGTAAACGGATAGCTTTACCTTCTATAAGTTTTGGCTGAAATGCCTGTATACCTAAACGGTGAAGCGTAGGAGCACGGTTTAGTAATACTGGGTGTCCTTTAAGAACGTTTTCCAAAATATCCCAAACTACTGGCTCTTTTTTATCTATAATTTTCTTAGCAGATTTAACTGTTTTTACAATACCTCTTTCTATTAACTTACGTATAACAAAAGGTTTGTAAAGCTCTGCAGCCATATCTTTTGGTAAACCACACTCAAATAACTTCAATTCTGGCCCAACAACAATTACCGAACGAGCAGAATAATCTACACGTTTACCTAATAGGTTTTGACGGAAACGCCCTTGTTTACCTTTTAAAGAATCTGATAATGATTTTAATGGTCTATTAGATTCAGTTTTTACCGCTGATGATTTACGTGTATTATCAAAAAGAGAATCTACAGATTCCTGAAGCATACGTTTCTCATTTCTAAGAATTACTTCTGGAGCCTTTATCTCTACCAATCTTTTTAAACGATTGTTTCTGATTATTACTCTTCTATATAAATCATTTAAATCTGATGTTGCAAAACGACCACCATCTAATGGCACTAAAGGTCTAAGCTCTGGTGGAATAACTGGGATTACTTTCATAATCATCCACTCAGGTCTGTTTTCTCTATTTTCTTGAGACTCCCTTAATGATTCTACAACCTGTAAACGCTTTAACGCTTCAGTTTTACGTTGTTTAGATGTTTCTGTATTTGCCTTATGTCTTAACTCAAATGACAATTCGTCTAAGTTAATTCTTGACAATAATTCTATTAAACATTCAGCACCCATTTTAGCAATAAACTTATTTGGATCTGTATCTTCCAAATATTGGTTTTCTACTGGTATAGACTCTAGTATGTTTAAGTATTCTTCTTCAGTCAAGAAATCCATTTTCTGAATTTCTTCACCTTCTGGTCCTTTAGCAATACCTGGCTGAATTACAACATAACGCTCATAATAGATGATCATGTCTAATTTCTTAGAAGGTAATCCTAATAAGTAACCTATTTTATTTGGTAAAGAACGGAAGTACCAGATGTGAGCAACAGGAACTACTAAGTTAATGTGCCCAACTCTGTCTCTACGTACTTTCTTTTCTGTAACCTCTACCCCACAACGGTCACAAACAATACCACGGTAACGGATACGTTTGTATTTACCACAGGCACACTCATAATCCTTTACAGGGCCAAAAATACGCTCACAGAAAAGACCATCCCTTTCTGGTTTGTGGGTTCTATAATTAATTGTTTCAGGTTTTAAAACTTCCCCTCTTGACTCTGCCAAAATAGCTTCTGGAGATGCCAATCCGATTGAAATTTTATCGAACCTTTTTATTGTATTATTATCCTTTGGTCTAGCCATAACAATATGGTGATCTTAAAATTAAATATATCTAACAAATAGTGTTCAAGACAAGGTCTTGTTATTCTTCCAATCTAATATCTAAACCTAATCCCTTAAGTTCATGCATTAATACATTGAAAGATTCTGGTAAACCAGGTTCTGGCATTGTTTCGCCTTTTACAATAGACTCATACGTTTTAGCTCTACCAATAACATCATCAGACTTAACTGTTAATATTTCTCTTAGTGTTGCAGACGCACCATATGCTTCTAGTGCCCATACTTCCATCTCTCCAAAACGCTGACCACCAAATTGTGCTTTACCACCTAATGGTTGTTGTGTAATTAAAGAATATGGACCTATAGAACGAGCGTGCATTTTATCATCTACCATATGTCCTAATTTAAGCATGTAAATAACACCTACAGTTGCTGGCTGATCAAAACGTTTTCCAGTTCCACCATCGTATAAGTAAGTATGACCAAAACGTGGTATACCTGCTTCATCTGTGTATCCGTTAATTTGTTCTAATGTAGCACCATCAAAAATTGGAGTTGCATACTTTTTGCCTAATTTTAAACCGGCCCAACCTAATACAGTCTCATATATTTGCCCAATGTTCATACGAGATGGTACACCTAATGGGTTTAATACGATATCTACTGGAGTTCCGTCTTCTAAGAAAGGCATATCTTCATGACGTACAATACGGGCAACAATACCTTTGTTACCGTGACGACCAGCCATTTTATCACCAACTTTAAGTTTACGTTTTTTAGCAACATAAACTTTAGCTAATTTCATTATTCCTGGAGGTAACTCATCACCAACAGAAATAGTAAATTTATCTCTTCTTAAGTTTCCTTGAAGATCGTTAAGCTTAATTTTATAGTTGTGAATTAAATCTGCAACCATTGCATTAAGATCCTTATCTACTGTCCAGCTTCCACCTACAAGGTGAGCAAAATCATCAACAGAGTTTAACATTTTCATAGAGTACTTTTTACCTTTTGGAAGAACTTCTTCTCCTAAGTCATTAAGTACACCCTGTGATGTTTTACCATTAACTAATGTAAATAGTTTTTCTACTAATATATCTTTAAGCTGTTGGAATTTAACTTCGTATTCTAGCTCTAATTTATTAATAGCATCTTTATCTTCTACACGAGTACGTTTATCTTTAATAGATCTAGAAAATAATTTCTTACCTATTACAACACCTCTTAAAGATGGTGATGCTTTTAAAGATGCATCTTTAACGTCTCCTGCCTTATCACCGAATATAGCACGAAGTAATTTTTCTTCTGGTGTTGGATCTGATTCTCCTTTTGGAGTAATTTTACCAATTAAAATATCACCAGGTTTAACTTCTGCACCTATACGGATCATCCCGTTTTCATCTAAATCTTTAGTAGCTTCTTCAGAAACGTTAGGGATATCATGTGTTAATTCTTCTGCTCCTAATTTAGTATCTCTTACTTCTAAAGAATACTCATCAATATGTATAGATGTAAAAATGTCTTCACGAACTACTTTTTCAGAAATCACAATTGCATCCTCAAAGTTATACCCTTTCCAAGGCATAAAGGCTACTTTCATATTTCTACCTAAGGCTAACTCTCCTAATTGAGTAGCATAACCTTCACATAATACTTGACCTTTTTTAACCTTATCACCTTTTTCTACAATAGGTTTAAGGTTAATACTTGTACCTTGGTTTGTTTTTCTAAACTTAACCAAGTTATATGTTTTAGAGTCTTCTTCAAAACTAACTAAACGTTCCTCTTCAGTTCTATCATACTTAATAGTAACTTTTTGAGAATCTACATACTCAACAACACCATCTCCTTCTGCGTTAATTAAAACTCTAGAGTCTGATGCTACCTGACGTTCTAAACCAGTACCAACAATTGGAGATTCTGGTCTTAACAAAGGAACTGCCTGACGCATCATGTTAGATCCCATCAATGCACGGTTGGCATCATCATGTTCTAAGAACGGAATTAAAGAGGCAGATATTGATGCAATTTGATTTGGAGCAACGTCTGTATAATTAATTTCTGCAGGATCTACAACTGGGAAATCACCCTCTTCACGAGCAATAACCTTATCTACATCTATTTCTCCATCTTCTTTTAAAGGAATATTGGCTTGAGATATTTTCATACCTTCCTCTTCCTCTGCACTTAAATATGCATATTCTTCTGTATCTACAACACCATTAGTAACCTTACGGTAAGGAGTTTCTAAGAATCCCATAGGATTCACTTTTGCATATACAGACAATGAAGAAATAAGTCCAATATTTGGTCCTTCAGGAGTCTCAATAGGACAAAGTCTACCGTAGTGTGTATAGTGAACATCACGTACCTCAAACCCTGCTCTTTCTCTTGATAAACCACCTGGCCCAAGGGCAGACAATCTACGTTTGTGTGTTATTTCTGCTAATGGATTTGTTTGATCCATAAACTGAGATAACTGGTTTGTTCCAAAGAAAGAATTAATTACAGAAGACAATGTCTTTGCATTAATCAAATCAATAGGTGTAAATACTTCGTTATCTCTAACGTTCATACGTTCACGAATAGTTCTTGCCATACGAGCAAGTCCTACACCAAACTGCTGAGATAATTGCTCACCTACTGTACGTACACGACGGTTAGACAAGTGGTCAATATCATCAATCTCTGCTTTAGAGTTTATAAGCTCTATTAAGTATTTAATAATAGTTATAATATCTTCTTTAGTCAAGACTTGCTTGTCCATTCCAATATCTAACTGTAATTTTTTATTCATTCTATAACGACCTACTTCACCTAAGTTGTAACGTTGGTCAGAGAAGAATAATTTATCTATAATACCACGTGCTGTTTCCTCATCTGGCGGCTCAGCATTACGTAATTGTCTATAAATATGCTCAACAGCCTCTTTTTCTGAGTTTGTTGGATCTTTTTGTAATGTATTATGAATAATTGCATAATCAGATTGTGCATTATTCTCTTTATGTAAAAGAATAGTTTTTACATCTGCCTCCATAATTTCGGCAATGTGTTCTTTTTCAAGAACTGTATCTCTATCTAATACAATTTCGTTTCTTTCTATAGAAACAACTTCACCTGTATCCTCATCTACGAAATCCTCGTGCCAAGTATTTAATACTCTAGCTGCAAGCTTACGTCCTAATACTTTTTTAAGTCCAGCATTTGAAACTTTGATTTCTTCTGATAAATCAAAGATTTCCAAAATATCCTTATCACGTTCAAAGCCAATAGCTCTAAATAAGGTTGTTACTGGTAATTTTTTCTTTCTATCAATGTAAGCGTACATAACGCCATTGATATCTGTTGCAAATTCTATCCAAGAGCCTTTAAAAGGAATTACTCTTGCAGAATACAATTTAGTACCGTTAGCATGGAAAGACTGTCCGAAGAAAACCCCTGGAGAACGGTGTAATTGAGATACAACAACACGTTCTGCACCATTAATAACAAATGTACCACTTGGTGTCATGTAAGGAATTGTTCCTAAGTACACATCTTGTACTATAGTTTCAAAATCTTCATGTTCTGGGTCCGTACAATAAAGTTTTAGTCTTGCCTTTAGTGGAACACTATAGGTTAACCCTCTTTCTATACATTCTTGAATAGAATATCTAGGTGGATCAATAAAGTAATCAAGAAACTCTAATACGAATTGATTTCTTGTGTCAGTAATTGGAAAGTTTTCCAAGAAGGTATTATACAAACCTTCGTCGCCTCTTTCATCAGATTTAGTTTCAAGTTGGAAGAAATCCTGAAATGATTTAATCTGAATGTCCAAGAAATCCGGGTAATCTGGAATATTCTTAGCTGATGCAAAATTTATTCTTTGAGTCTGTTTTGTGAACATCAATGGACAAAATTATGTTATGAATAGTATTCTCGTAGTATATTACTTCATATACAATATATATAAAAATGGGATTAGGTCTATACGCATATAGCGTAAAGACCTATCCCAAAAACGTTATGGTTGTTGCTATTATTTAAGCTCAACTTCCGCTCCTGCTTCTTCTAAAGATTTTTTAATACCTTCAGCTTCGTCTTTAGAAACACCTTCTTTAACAGCTTTTGGTGCGCTATCTACGATATCTTTAGCATCTTTTAAACCTAAACCAGTTAATTCCTTAACTAATTTTACAACTGCTAATTTAGAAGCACCAGCTGATTTTAATACAACATCAAATTCAGTTTGCTCTTCTGCAGCTTCACCACCAGCAGCTCCACCACCAGCAGCAACAGCTACTGCAGCAGCAGCAGGCTCTATACCGTACTCATCTTTTAATATATTTGCTAACTCGTTTACCTCTTTTACAGTTAAGTTAACCAATTGTTCTGCGAAATCTTTTAAATCTGCCATTTTTCTATCGTTTAATAAATTTTTAAAATATAATTGTTTTTAGTGCGTACTATTTTTCTGATAATGTTTTTAGAATTCCAGCGATTTTTCCACCACCAGATTTAAGTCCAGAAATAACGTTTTTAGCTGGTGATTGTAACAATCCAATAATATCGCCAATAACTTCTTCTTTAGACTTAATGCTAACTAAAGCATCTAATTGATCATCTCCTATATATACTTCTTCTTCAATAAATGCTCCTTTTAATAAAGGCTTATCAGATTTTTTTCTGAAGTTCTTTATTAATTTTGCTGGCGCATTACTTGTTTCAGAAAACATTAAAGAAGTGTTTCCTTTTAACACCCCTGGAAGTTCTCCAAACTCCTTATCCGAAGCTTCCATTGCTTTAGCAAGCAATGTATTCTTAATAACTGAAAGTTTAACACCCGCTTTAAAGCAAGCTCTTCTTAAATCTGAAGTAGCTACAGCATCTAAACCTGAAATATCAGCCAAATAAATGGTTGCATTTTCAGCTAACTGTGAAGTTAAATCTTCTATTACGTTTAATTTTTCTTCTTTTGTCATAATATAAACTTTAAAGCAACAGTTATGCTACTACTTTTGGATCTAATTGAACACTTGGGCTCATTGTACTAGATAGGTAAATACTTTTTACATAAACACCTTTTGCAGCAGTAGGCTTTAATTTCATAAGTGTATCAAACAACTCTTTTGCGTTCTCTGCAATTTTATCTTCAGAGAAAGAAACTTTCCCTATCGCAGCATGCACAATACCTGTTTTATCAACTTTAAAATCAATTTTACCAGCTTTTACTTCAGATACAGCTTTAGCTATATCCATAGTAACTGTTCCTGTTTTTGGATTAGGCATTAAACCTCTTGGTCCTAAAACTCTACCTAAAGGTCCTAGTTTACCCATTACACTTGGCATAGTGATAATTACATCAACATCTGTCCAACCGCTTTTTATTTTATCCAAATATTCATCTAATCCAACATAGTCTGCGCCAGCTTCTTTTGCTTCTGCTTCCTTGTCTGGAGTTACTAAAGCCAAAACTTTAACATCTTTACCTGTTCCGTGTGGCAATGTTACAACCCCACGCACCATTTGATTTGCTTTTCTTGGATCTACACCCAAACGTACAGCAACATCTACAGATGAATCAAATTTTGTATTAGTTATTTCTTTTATTAAAGCAGATGCTTCTTCCAAAGAATAAAGTTTGTTCTTATCTATCTTTGCGTAAGCGTCTTTTTGCTTTTTTGTTAATTTCGCCATTTTAAATTGCTTTTAAGATTTTAAAAAGGTCTAGTACCTGAAACTTTTAAACCCATAGATCTTGCAGTACCTGCTATCATACTCATTGCCGACTCTACTGTAAATGCATTTAAATCTACCATTTTGTCTTCTGCAATTTGCTTAACTTGGTCCCAAGATACACTTGCCACTTTGTTTCTGTTAGGTTCGCCAGATCCTTTCTTTATCTTAGCTGCCTCTAAAAGCTGAACTGCCGCTGGCGGTGTCTTAACGATAAAGTCAAATGACTTATCTTTAAATACCGTGATAACAACTGGTAAAACCTTACCTTGTTTGTCCTGTGTACGCGCATTAAATTGCTTACAGAACTCCATGATGTTAACTCCGGCAGCACCTAAAGCGGGTCCAACCGGTGGCGATGGATTCGCTGCACCTCCCCTAACTTGTAGTTTAACTACTTTACTTACTTCTTTTGCCATTGTATAAAATTAAATTCGAAAAATATATGTTATTCGGAAGCAACACACATTTTTACTATGTAACAGTTCTTAATTATACTTTTTCAACTTGCATATAACTTAACTCTAATGGTGTTTTTCTTCCAAAAATCTTAACCATTACCTCAAGTTTACGCTTTTCTTCGTTAATTTTCTCAACAGTTCCGTTAAAACCATTAAAAGGACCATCAACAACCTTTATTGTTTCTCCTAATACAAAAGGAATAGCAACACTATCTGTTGTAACAGCTAGCTCATCTACTTTTCCTAACATACGATTTACTTCTGATTTTCTTAAAGGAACAGGATCGCCACCTTTAACTTCTCCTAAAAAGCCTATTACATTAGTTATAGATCTGATAATATGCACCATCTCCCCTCCTAAATTAGCCTTTACCATTATATACCCAGGAAAATAAACCTTTTCTTTGTTTATTTTTTTTCCATTACGAACCTGAACCACTTTTTCTGTAGGAACTAAAACATCCTCTAAGTAGTCTGAAAAACCTAATCTAGCTACCTCACTCTCGATATAGCCTTTAATTTTATTTTCTTGACCACTTACCGCCCTAACTACATACCATTTTTTCTCTAATACTTCTGACATAGCACAAGGGTTATTAGTTTATAACTTTATCAAAATAAAACTTAACAGCTTTACTAAAAAGCTCATCTACACCCCAAGTTGCCAAGGCAAACAAAATAGTAAAAACAGCGACAACAACCATAAGGTTAGAAGCCTCTGCTCTTGTTGGCCATGTAACATTATTTCTAAGTTCTTCTACTGATTCTTTAATATATGTTAGCATGCGAATGTTTTACTTTATTATTTATAAATAAAAGGAAACGCATTTCCTTTCTATTGCACGGGCGGAGAGACTCGAACTCCCGACACCTGGTTTTGGAGACCAGTGCTCTACCAACTGAGCTACGCCCGTCTATATTTACATCGAAAGGTATCCTACCTCGGCAGGACACCCTCAATGTAATGTAATTATTTTAGATCTATTCTATGATCTTAGTTACCTGACCAGCACCTACTGTTCTACCACCCTCACGGATTGCAAAACGTAAACCTTCACTAAGTGCAATAGGAGATAATAATTCTACTGTAATAGTTAAGTTATCACCAGGCATAACCATTTCAACTCCTGAAGGAAGACTAATAGTTCCTGTTACATCCGTTGTTCTTACGTAAAACTGTGGACGGTAGTTATTATGGAATGGTGTGTGACGACCACCTTCTTCTTTTTTCAAGATATAAACCTCAGCTTCAAACTTAGAGTGTGGCTTAACAGAACCTGGCTTACAGATTACCATACCTCTACTGATTTGAGACTTTTCAATACCTCTTAATAAGATACCTACGTTATCACCAGCTTCACCTCTATCTAATATCTTACGGAACATTTCAACACCAGTAATAGTAGAAGCTAATTTCTCAGCACCCATACCAATGATATCAACAGCATCACCTGTATTAGCAACACCAGTTTCAATACGACCAGTTGCAACTGTTCCACGACCTGTAATTGTAAATACATCCTCTACAGGCATTAAGAAATCCTTATCTACATCACGCTTTGGTAATTCGATCCAGTTATCAACAGCCTCCATCAATTCCATTACTGTATCTACCCATTTTTGCTCACCATTAAGTGCACCTAAAGCAGAACCAGAAACAACAGGACCATTATCACCATCATACTCGTAAAAAGAAAGTAATTCTCTAACTTCCATTTCAACAAGCTCTAAAAGCTCTTCATCATCAACCATATCAACCTTGTTTAAGAAAACAACGATTCTTGGAATACCTACCTGACGACCTAATAAGATGTGCTCACGTGTTTGAGGCATTGGACCATCAGTTGCAGCAACTACCAAAATAGCACCATCCATCTGAGCAGCACCAGTTACCATGTTCTTAACGTAATCCGCGTGACCTGGACAATCTACGTGTGCATAGTGACGGTTTGCAGTTGAATACTCTACGTGAGAAGTATTAATTGTTATACCTCTTTCTTTTTCTTCTGGAGCGTTATCGATAGAATCGAAACTTCTTAATTCAGAAAGACCTGCATTTGCCAATACTGTTGTAATAGCAGCAGTTAAAGTAGTTTTACCGTGATCTACGTGTCCAATAGTACCTATATTTAAGTGCGGTTTGGAACGATCAAAAGTTTCCTTTGCCATGTTTAATGAGTTTTAATCTTAGTTATATATTAGTGTACAAATTATACTTCTTGAGCCAATGACGAGATTTGAACTCGTGACCTCTTCCTTACCAAGGAAACGCTCTACCCCTGAGCTACACCGGCGTAAAACGTTGTTTAATTTAATTGTTATTATTAAAAATAACCTAAAAAACCAATGCCTATAATCAGGAACGACATCGCTGTCTATAAAAACATATTTTCTACTTCAAAAAAATCAACTTCAAAATATATTTTTACACAACTTCCTCTAGACTTCAAAAACCTAGAAAAACTTAGAGCGAGAGACCGGGTTCGAACCGGCGACATTCAGCTTGGAAGGCTGACGCTCTACCAACTGAGCTACTCTCGCATTCTTCTTTTATTCTGCAAATTTCTAAAAAAAATTAAAAATCTACAACTATCATTATTTCAAACAAAATAACCTAATTTTATTTTGCTTTAACTAATTTGTGGGGAGAGCAGGATTCGAACCTGCGAAGACGTAGTCAGCAGATTTACAGTCTGCCCTCGTTGGCCGCTTGAGTATCTCCCCAAAACTTTTTTTCAGTACAAAATGAACTTTCAAAAATACTTAGTTTTAAACTTAAAACCAAGACTTAATTTTCAAAATTTAGAGCCGATGGAGGGACTCGAACCCACGACCTGCTGATTACAAATCAGCTGCTCTAGCCAGCTGAGCTACATCGGCTTTTAACCTTGCTTTTCTGCTTTAAAAAAGCCCGCTATTTCTAACGGACTGCAAATGTATAACTAGTTTTCAGTTATTCAAAATATTTTTTAAAAAAAATTTAAAAAAATTTACACCCTTAATTTCTCTTTTCTTTTAACAAGCTGTCTTTCAATAGAATTGCATGCAGAGTCAATTGCCTCTTCAAACGACTTACATTGCTTTTTTACCATAATATTTTCTTTAGGCACCCTAATTTTGATCTCTACAACCTTATTTTCTTTTGAACTTGTGTTCTCTACTTTTAGATAAACATCCGAACTTATTACTTTATCATAGAAGGTTTCTAACTTATCTAATCTGGTTTGCACAAAAGACATTAAATCTCCGTTTGCATTAAAATTAACTGATTGCGTGTTTACTTTCATAAGAGAAGGTTTTTAAAATTAAACAATACCAGCAATACAAAAATTGTTATTTCTTATTTCTAGGATGAGCTGCTAAATGTACTTTTTTAAGTTCTGCTATACTATTGTGCGTATAGACTTGAGTAGACGCTAAGCTTGAATGCCCTAACAATTCTTTTACTGAATTTAGATCTGCCCCTTCATTTAACAAATGTGTCGCAAATGTATGCCTTAATATATGTGGACTATTTTTTTGCTTAGAAGAGACCTTACTAAAATAACGATTTATTATTCTATAAACAAGACTTTCATACACTTTATCTCCTGACTTTAGCAGAAAAAAGTATGCCTCATCGTTAATTACCGGTAAAGCTTCTCTATTTTCTAAATAAGAATACACCCAAGGACATACAAAAGGAGCCAAAGGAACAACTCGTTCCTTATTTCTTTTCCCTAAAACTTTAATTGTCTTAGCTTTTACATCTACATTTTTAAGCTTTAAATTAACTAACTCTATCCTTCTAACACCTGTTGCGTATAAAAGTCCTATTATTAACCTATCTCTCTCTCCCTCAAAACCCGCTTCAAAATCTACCTCATTTAAAGCTGCCTCTACCTCTTCAAAAGAAAACGGGATTTCTATTTTCTTAGATATTTTTAAGGCTTTATGTTTAGCTAAAGGGTTAACTACTACGCGACCTATCTTTTGCAAAAACTTGTAATACGCTTTTAATGATGCTATTTTTCTATTTATAGACCTATTTGAAATTTCTTTTGAAACCAAAACCACTATCCAATTACGCACAAAAGCGTACGGAACATCATCTATAGACGTCAATTGGTAATTTACCCCACAAAACTCTGTAAACTCACTTATATCTTTTTTATAAGCAGTCACTGTATGTGTTGAGTATTTTTTTTCTAATGACAGGTATGATACAAAAGCTTCTAACGACATAACAACTAAAGATACAATTTATGTTATTAAACAGAAAAAATCCTATTTAGATTGAAAGACATCAACCTAAATAGGATTTATACTAAAATACTAAGAATTAAATCTTAAAGAACTATACTTCTTCTTGATCTCTTAATCCTTGTACGTATTGTGCTTTTTGAATTTGAGCTCTACGAACAACCGATGGCTTTGAAAACTGTTGACGCTTTCTTAACTGACGCATTCCACCTGTTCTATCAAACTTACGCTTAAAACGCTTAAGTGCTCTATCTATATTTTCTCCTTCTTTTACTGGTATAATTAACATGGGCAATAACCTCCTCTCTTTTGTGATTTTTAAGACTGCAAATATATAAACTAATTTTCAATTAACAACTACTTATTTTTTTATTCTCTATTTTCTTTAAACTTTACAGCTAAAGATTAGACTTACAATTACTTTTAGCAATAATCTCTTGGAAATTATTTTTGCTAAAATGATAAAGGCTATTTTGTTGCAGACTTATACTCCTTTTTATCTATAACCATTTTAGCAATAATCTCTTGGAAATTATTTTTGCTAAAATGATAAAGGCTATTTTGTTACAGGTTTATACTCCTTTTTATCTATAACCATTTTAGCAATAATCTCTTGGAAATTATTTTTGCTAAAATGATAAAGGCTATTTTGTTGCAGGCTTATACTCCTTTTTATCTATTACCATTTTAGCAATAATCTCCCTCAAGATTTCACTAGTGCCGCCACCAATAGGCCCAAGTCTGCTATCCCTTAACATTCTAGCCATAGGGTAATCTTCCATATAACCATAACCTCCTAAAAATTGTAAACATCCGTAGATAACTTCGTCTGCCATTTTTGTAGATTTCAGCTTAGATATTGTAGCCTCTTTTACTACATACTCCCCCTTATTTAACCTATATGCAACTGAGTAATTATACTCTCTGCAAATTTCCATATCTGCATATAAATCTGAATATGTATGACGAAGTGCTTGGTATTTATCTATTGTTTTTCCAAATGTAGAACGCTCAGACATATATTGGCGAGCGTAATCCAAAGCAAATTCTGCTCTTGCATGCGCATTAACTCCCATTACCAACCTCTCTAAAGCAAAATGCTGCATAATATATGAAAAACCTTTGCCTTCTTCACCCATTAAATTAGCCGCAGGTATTGTTACATTATCAAAAGCTATCTCAGCAGTATCTGACGCCCTCCAACCTAACTTATTTAATTTAGATGCAGATACACCTACTGTATTTTTATCTACCATAAAAATACTAATACCTTTATTTCCTAATTCAGGACTTGTTTTAGCTGCAACAACCATATAGTCTGCGTAAACCCCATTAGTAATAAAGGTTTTTGAACCGTTTAAGACATAAGTATCTCCTTTTTTTTCTGCTGTAGTTCTCATACCTGCAACGTCACTACCTCCAAAAGGCTCTGTAACACACAAGCATCCTATTTTTTCACCAGCAACACTTGGAGCCAAATAATTATCTTTAATTGCTTTATCTCCTTCCTTATTAACGTGAGTCATTGCCAGGTAAGCATGTGCCCACATTGCAGCTGCAAATCCACCAGAATTAATCTTCTGTAATTCTTCTAAAAATATAATTGTATAAAAAAGGTCTAAATCTAATCCTCCATATTCTTCCGGAGTGGCCAATCCAAAATAGCCCATATCTCCAAATTTTTTCCAAATAGAACGATCTATAGTACCAGACTCTTCCCATTTATCTATGTTAGGAACAACTTCTTTTTTTAAAAACTCTTTTAAACTTTCTCTAAATAATTGATGCTCTTCTGTGAAGTACATACCTGCCATACCTGTTGTTTTTTAATCAATGCTCAAATATAACTTAATTCTATCAATCTTATTCACAGTAAAACCCTCAATATTCACCAAATCGTTAAAAGATGTAAATCTTCCATTTTCTTCTCTGTAAGCCACAATAGCCTTAGCAACATCATATTTTATATATACCAACTTAGAAATTTCATAAGCACTAGCCTCGTTTATATTAATTTTACTTATAACAGGCTTACTAATTACCTTAAATTGCTTTAACAACCTATTTAAAACTTCTTTATCTAAACCATAAACATCTTGCAACTGCTCATTAACCACAAAACCACCTAGCCTATCTCTAAATTTAACTATTCTGGAAGATATTTTTTCTCCAATTCCACTTACCACCTGCAAGTCTATTGCAGTGGCATTATTAATATCCTTAACTGTATAATTGATGTTTTTAGAAGACTTATTTGCAACAGTTATTTTTTTGCCAAATTTTGAAGCTTTCCAATCTGGAAATTTAAAATATGGAGATATTGCTTTTAATAATGAATCTGAGACATTTGTTACTTTCTTAAACTCCTCTATAGAGTTAACATATTTACCCGTTTCTCTATACAAATGCAACCTATCTATTTCTTTAATAGACATCCCCAATTTATAACCTTTATAATCTGTTATATAATTAGGATTAAAAGGGTACATTTTATATGTATTCTTTTTTACAGATTGATTTTTTAGTGAATCTATTACAACCTGAAGCTCTTTATTATGCAGTAAACTATTATTTTTAGAAGTAAATACACCATTTGAAACCAAATAATATATAGCCTGAAAAATTACAATTAATAATAACAAAAAGAAAATCCCACTTTTCTGTTCTTTACCAAACTGAAAGTGGGATTTAAAATTCTTCATTATTATGTATTATTCCTTTTCTACCATCTGCTTTTTAAACAGTTGATTAGATTTTAATTTACTAAAGTATTCTGACAGATCTTTTTTAACCTCACCAGACATTATATAAAGACCAATTATATTAGGGAAAGACATTGCTAAAATCATCATATCTGAAAAATCTAACACTGCTCCTAAACTCACAGATGCTCCTATTACAACAAATACCAAGAAAAATATTTTATAAATAAACTCTGTTCTTTTACTTTTCCCGAACAAGTAAGTCCAAGCACGCATACCGTAATAAGACCATGATATCATTGTAGAGAATGCAAATAAGAAAACTGCTAATGCTAACACGTATGGGAACCAAGAAATTTGACTTCCAAAAGCGTCTGATGTTAATTGCGCACCAGCCATACCTTCTACCTCATGCATACCTGTAAAAATTAATACCAATGCAGTTAATGTACACACAACTACCGTATCTATAAATGGCTCTAAAAGCGCCACAAAACCTTCTGATGGCGGATTATTTGTTTTTGCCGTACTGTGTGCAATTGCTGCAGAACCTACACCTGCCTCATTAGAGAATGCTGCCCTTTGGAAACCTACAACTAACACACCTACAATACCACCTTTTAAAGCAGACGGACTAAATGCTCCTTCTACAATTGCAGAGAAAGCTGGTCCTATGTTCTGAATATTCATTACAATAACAGCCAAAGCAGCCACAACATATATAGACGCCATAACTGGTACAATTTTACCTGTTACTTTAGCAATACTATTTATACCTCCAATAATAACA
Source organism: Cellulophaga lytica DSM 7489 (assembly GCF_000190595.1). Classification (NCBI taxonomy): domain Bacteria; kingdom Pseudomonadati; phylum Bacteroidota; class Flavobacteriia; order Flavobacteriales; family Flavobacteriaceae; genus Cellulophaga; species Cellulophaga lytica. The sequence goes on from NC_015167.1 coordinate 594,750, forward strand.
ACACCAACTAAAATTGCTGTTACCACACCAAACCAAAATCCGTTACCTGCAAGGGCCGGGAATTGACCTGCTAATTGCTCAAAAGATTGGTTTGCTTGAAACATATTACCACCTCCAAAAGAAGCACCAACGGCTAGTACTGCAAATAAACCTGCTAGTACTTTACCTAATCCTTTCATATTTCTTTTTTCTAGTCCGTAACGTAAGTAGTTCATTGGACCTCCAAATACTCTACCATCTGGTAAAATATCTCTGTACTTTACACCTAAAGTACATTCTACAAATTTTGAAGACATACCAAGTAAACCACAAACAATCATCCAAAAAGTAGCACCTGCACCACCTAATGATACCGCCACAGCCACACCTGCAATATTACCTAAACCTACAGTACCTGATACTGCTGTAGCTAATGCTTGAAAGTGAGTAACCTGTCCTGGCGCATTAGGATCATCATATTTACCTTTTGCTAATTCTAATGCATGACCAAATCCACGAATATTAATAAAGCCCATTCTAATAGTAAAGAAAGTAGCTCCTAATACCAACCAAATAACTATAAATGAAATTGGTTTAGTTAATGGATCTCCGTTAGGATGAGTTAATACAATTGGCTCATCATACTTAATTTCTGCAAAGTAATGAGCACCTTGCTCTATAATGTGCTCTTTATTGTCTGAGTTATAAACAACATTACCCTCTTTTGTAAGGTGATCTAATGTACCGTTTGCTAAAGCGCTAATATTAATATCTTCACCTGCTGCATTAGATAAAACAGCTATAGCCTCTCCTTGCTTTACTTTTTCTCCGTTAGATTTAAGCCATTTTTTTAAAGTAAACTTATCTTCTAATTCTGGAGACCAATTAGGAATACCCACTCTTTTAGAGTCTGCATACACCACAGGATCATAAATACCTATTGCTGCAAAAGGGTCCCAAAACAAAACAGACCCCAGAGCGCTTACAGCTGGAGTCATAGTACCGTTAAAAATTTCGGTTATTGCTTCTGATTCTACAGTGAAAACCTTAGTAACACTTTTTCCACTAGAATCTGTAATTACACAGGTATACGGGATACCTTCTACTAAACCTGTGGCTTTACTTGAGGTTAAGGGAGTACTTTGGTTACTCCATTTATAAGTATAAGGGGCTTCACCTCCACTTACCTCTAACTTAATCACTCCATCATTTATAGAATTTGAGGGATTAAAAACTTTTCCTTCTACGCTAAAGTCTTGAGCTAAAACAGACATAGACATAATAAAAGAAAGAAAATATAGGTATTTCTTCATCGTTGATTGAATTTTTTGAGTTAGTTAGGATGGCAATATCCAAAAAATAATCAACTCAATCAAGAATTTTCAACTAAATTATCAACCAATCTGGAAGATTTCATTCAATTTCATAATTTGCTCTGGCCTACCTAAAACAATTACCTTACTTTTAGATTCTAACTGCAAATCTGCCTCTGGGTTTATAATGTAATCGCCATCTGGAGCAATGTAACCTATTATAGTACAACCTGTTCTTTTTCTTAAATCTAAATCTCTTAATGAATTGCCTGTAACTTTATCTGTAAGATCTTCTATTGCTATTTCCTCTAAAGTAGTTGTGTGTTTACCTTCTGTAGAAAGTTTATCCATAAAACTAATTAAATCTGGCATAACTACTAGTGAAGCCATATGGTCTCCTCCTATTTTATCTGGCATTATTACCTTATCTGCACCTGCTAGTATTAACTTACGCTGAGAATTTATTAAAGAGGCTCTACTAATTATAAACAACTCCTTATTTAATTGCCTACTAGACAGTACTACAAATAAGTTTGATGCATCATCTGGTAATGCTGTAATTAAATATTTAGCCTTAGATACTCCTGCCTCAATTAATGCTTCGTCATCTGTGGCGTCACCTTCTATAAAAAGTACTTCATCCTCATATCTTTCTATAACCTCTTTATCTTTTTCTATAACAACAAATGGCCTTTTATAACTACCTAAACGCTCTGCTGCTTGAGCTCCATTTCTTCCGTAACCACAAATAATAATATGTCCAGAAAAATCCTTTATTTTATTTTTCACACGTTTCTTTTTTAATAGTTGTACAGAATTTTTACCTAGCACGTACTCTGTAACTACAGATATTGCATAAGCAACAATAAACACACTAGATATTATTAAAAATATGGTAAAAACTTTAGATGGTGTATCTAGTGGCTTAACCTCAGAAAAACCAACTGTAGCCATTGTAATAACGGTCATATAAACAGCTTCCATCCAACTATAGTTAGATATGTACCTGTAACCCAAAACTCCAATAACCAAAATAGACACTATTAATAGCTGTGCTATATATATTTTAGATCTAAATAGTTTTAAAAGCTTCACTTGTATATTGTGTTTATTACAAAGACTATTAATTGTTAGTTTTATCTAGTCTTTTTTTTATGATTGTTTGCTACAAATCAAAAACTGAAGTCCTTTTAGTATACACCAAATCTTTAATTTTTAACCAAAAAGCCAAAAATAGATACAATGCAAAACCAAAACCTAATGTAGCAAATGTTAAGTATATAAAAGATGTACGCACAATTCTGGCTCGTATACCAAAACGTTCTGCAATACGCCTGCAGACTTCAAAACCTCGTTTTTGAAAATAATACAATATGTTATAGAAAAAATTCATACTATAAAATTAACCATTTCTACTTAATAAACTACTACCAACACCACATTGTAAACATTTATTTTTTTTACAATAATGTTTATAGAGTTGCAATATAGACTGACTATCCTTTGCGTTACTAATAGCTACCTTTTGTGTTTTAAATTTATCTATTATGCTATTTTTTTCTTCAGGCAAACTACTTATAATTTCTAAAATAGTTTCATCATCATTCTTTCCTATATATTTAGAGTAGCAAAACCTAAGCGGTAAAATTGTATTTATAATAAGCAAATTAATAAATGATGCAGTAAGTCTTTTTTTACTTTGCTTGGATTGTTTTCCAAATGTGTAGTGGTTGTCCCAATATGCGCTAGCTACAACTGTACATAACCCATATATTTCTTCTGCCGTTTTAGCTTTTATTAATTTTGAGAATAAAGCTTGATGCTCTGCATATAATGCGCTTAATTGAGAAAGCCTAATAGTAGGGAAATTGGTTGGTCTTAACTTAAAAAAAGCTACAGAGACTTCATCATTAATAGTAAAACCAAATTTGTTTTGTAAAAAAACATATTCCGCTTTAAGCTGATTGTAATAGGCATCTAAAATATCATTATTATTTAATAAGCCTGCCATACCAAACAAAAGACTCTCTGCCTGCATTGGTTTTACACTAACCTTTTTAAAAATACTAAAATCAATATTTTTAGCTAATTGAAAAAAAGAATCTCCGTTTATAGTAGAGCCAAAACTCTTCATTAACAATACAAAAAGTACGTGTTCCCAATTGTTATTAGATTCTTTTAGGAGTTGGGTTATAACAGCAGATTTTTGTTCTAATCTTTCAAAATACAAACGGTCTAACCAATTTTGTAGTAAAAAAGAATCTACAGAAGTGATATCTTTTTCGCAATTGATAAACTTTTGTTTTCCTGACAAAAATAATTGCTGATAGTTTGCCAGTACATTAGCAGGTATATAATCTTTTAATACAAGCGTAGGTATCTCAGAGTTGTCTGGTCTAAATATTGTTGCATCATCATGCCAAACAATATGCAAAATTACATTTTCGTAATTTTTATCTTTTTCGTGATTATGTGCATACCAGTCTGATGCGTTTATGTGAATTTCTACATTGCCTGCCCATAGCTGGCTTCCTATTTTTAACTGTGCGTTAAAAAAATCTGGACCTTCATTATAGTTATGCGTACCAACAGACACTACATTAATTGCGTCTCCTTTTGTGGTTTGTAAACCTTTTAGTTGTAATTTTTTATATTTCCATATAAAATGTAAAAGGTCTTCTCGCATAACTATAACTAAGGTTTTTGTTTACTAATGTAAACAAAAAAAGCACATATACTTATTTTTCAGCTACTTCTCCTTCCCAGTTCATAAAGCCACCTTCTAAATTGTAAGCGTTTTCAAAACCAAGGCTATTCATAATTGCACAAGCTTGGCCACTACGGTTACCAGATCTACAATACACGTAATACGTCTTAGATTTGTCTAGTTTTTCTAGCTCATCAATAAAATCTTGCCCCTTGTAAATATCAATATTTACAGCATTTGGTATAATACCTTCTGCTATCTCGTCTTCTGTTCTTACATCTAATATAAAAGCGTTAGCATCTTCTGCTAATTTTGCGCTCCATTCTTCCTGTGTTAAATCCATCTTAAATATTTTTTTTCAAAAGTAATTAAAATAAAATTACATACATTTGTATATACAATTATTGTAACAACATGGATGTAGAAAAAATTTTAAAAACAAATAAGCCTATACCCTTAGAAGGTAGGACTATTATTCATCTATTGTTAATACACCAAAGTATAACTGAAAAAACAGCAGAAGCCCTAAAACCTTTTGATGTATCTGCGCAACAGTTTAATGTATTGCGCATTTTAAAAGGGCAAAATGGCAAACCTGCAAACCTTAGCACGTTAAATGACAGAATGGTGTCTAAAATGAGTAACACAACAAGGTTGGTAGATAAATTAATTTTAAAAGATTTTGTAAAACGTACTGTTTGCAAAGAAAACAGAAGAAAAATAGAAATTTACATTACTGAAAAAGGTGAAGAAGAACTCATTAAAATGAGTAGCGCAATGTTAGGTATGGAAAAAAACCTTTTAAAAAACACAACTGAAGAAGACTTAAAAACTTTAAATAAATTATTAGATAAATTTAATACAGACAATTAAAACAAATAAAAACAAGAATTATGAAAAAATTATCAATTAGCATTTTAGCATTAGTATTTTCTGTAGCATCATTAACTGCTCAAGAAAAAAAGATTAACACAGAGACAAGTAACATTACTTGGAAAGGATACAAAGTAACTGGCTCTCATGAAGGAACTTTAGATTTTAAGGATGGTTCTTTAGTTTTTAAGAACGATAAATTAACTGCTGGTGAGTTTGTTGTAGATATGACTACATTAACTGTTACAGACTTAGAAGGTGGAATGAAAGGCAAATTAGAAGGTCACCTAAAGTCTGATGATTTCTTTAGCACTGAAAAAAACACAACATCTAAATTAGTTTTTACTATTAGCAAAGCAACTGGTAAAAATGCTTATGCTGCCAAAGGTAAACTAACTATTAAAGGTATTACCAAGCCGGTAGACTTTACAATTTCTGTTTACGGTAGTAAAGCTACTGCTAGTTTAAAAATAGACAGAACAGATTTTGACATTAAATACAAGTCTGGTAGTTTTATAGAAAACTTAGGAGATAAAGCTATTTATGACGATTTTGATTTAGTTGTAGATTTACAATTCTAAATAAAACAAAACCAATAAATGTTTTAAACCTCACTTTTGTGAGGTTTTTTATTTTTTATGCAACTCTTGTTGGGTATTATAAAATTCCTTTATATATTTGAACTAATGAAAATAACAACTAACATATGGTGGTGGAACAACTTACGTCAAACGTCGTGAGCAAAGCACCATTGTAACAATATACATTAAAGGCTTGTCTATCACGACAAGCCTTTTTTTATTTAAATTTTTAAAAATAAAATGAAATACAATCTAACATCACACTACAAAAAAATACTGGCAGACACCATTACTCCTGTTAGTATGTACTTAAAAATTAGAGACAGATTTCCTAATAGTATTTTATTAGAAAGTAGTGATTACCACGCAAATAATAATAGTTTTTCTTATATCTGCTGTAACCCAATAGCATCTATAAAAATAGAAAACGAAACCATTTTTGAAAACTATCCAGATGGTACTAGCAATACTACAGCTATAGATAACACTGTAGACGTAGCAACTATTTTACACAATTTTAGCACAAAGTTTAGCTCTAACAATAACGACTTTAAGTTTATAAACAATGGGCTTTTTGGTTATATGGCTTATGATTCTGTTCGTTATTTTGAAGATGTAAATATTACTAAAAAAGACAACTCTGTTACAATACCAGATATGTACTATGCAGTATATAAAAATGTAATTGCTATTAATCATTTTAAAAATGAAGCATACATATTTGCTCACACATTTAATGCAGAAAGTAACATCCCAGAAATAGAACAACTATTAAACGTGAGAAACTTTGCTACCTATAATTTTTCTAAAGAAGGAGAAGCAACTTCTAACTTAACAGATGAAGATTTTTTAGAGCAGGTAGATTTAGCAAAAAAACACTGTCAGCGTGGAGATGTTTTTCAATTAGTATTGTCTAGAAGGTTTTCTCAGGAATTTAAAGGAGATGAATTTAATGTATACCGCGCCTTACGCTCTGTAAACCCATCTCCATACCTATTTTATTTTGATTACGGAGATTTTAAAATATTTGGTAGCTCACCAGAAGCACAAATTATTGTAAAAGATGGTAAAGCAGAAATTCATCCAATTGCAGGCACTTTTAAACGTACCGGTAATGATGAAAAAGATGCTATTATTGCCAAAGAATTAACAGAAGACGACAAAGAAAATAGTGAGCACGTTATGTTGGTAGATTTGGCCAGAAATGATTTAAGCAGAAACGGGAATACTGTTACGGTAGAAAATTATAGAGAAGTACAGTTTTTTTCGCATGTAATACATTTAGTTTCTAAGGTTACTGGTATAAAAAAAGACAACATACCCACAATGAAAGTTGTAGCAGATACTTTCCCTGCTGGTACTTTAAGCGGTGCGCCTAAGCATATGGCTATGCAACTTATAGAAAAATATGAAAAAACTAGTCGCGGGTATTATGGTGGTGCAATAGGGTTTATGGATTTTAATGGGAATTTTAACCACGCTATAATGATTAGAACTTTTTTAAGTAAAAACCATCAATTACATTACCAAGCTGGCGCTGGTTTAGTTGCTGCATCTAACCCTAAAGATGAACTACAAGAAACATACAACAAATTAGGAGCACTAACCAAAGCTTTAGAAATAGCTGAGAATATTTAAGAAGATGAAAAAGATATTAGTTATAGATAATTACGACAGTTTTACATACAATTTAGTGCATTACCTAGAAGATTTAGATTGTGATGTTACTGTAAAACGAAATGACCAACTTACACTTGAAGAAGTAGATGCTTTTGAAAAAATAGTACTTTCTCCTGGCCCAGGTATACCAGATGAAGCAGGACTGTTAAAAGATATTATTGCTAAATATGCCCCTACAAAAACCATTTTAGGTGTTTGTTTAGGTCAGCAAGCTATTGGTGAAGTTTTTGGTGGTTCTTTACTTAATTTAGAACAAGTTTACCACGGTATTGCTACCACTATTACAGTTATTAAAGACGATGTTTTATTTGCAGGTTTAGGTAACGAGTTAAAAGTTGGGCGTTACCATTCTTGGGTTGTAAACTCTGATTTGCCAGATGTTTTAGAAGCTACTTCTGTAGATGAAAACGGACAAATAATGTCTTTACGCCATAAGACTTATGACGTTAATGCTGTACAGTTTCACCCAGAATCTGTACTAACACCTAAAGGAAAACAAATGTTAAAAAATTGGGTAAATAAGTAAAATAAACTGTTCGTAAAAATTTACTTATTCAACTAAAAAAATAAAAATGAAAACAATATTAAATAGATTAATTAATCACGAAATTCTTTCTAAAGAAGACGCAAAAAATGTTTTGGTTAATATTGCAAAAGGTGATTATAACACCAGTCAAATTGCAGCATTTTTAACTGTATATATGATGCGTAGTGTAACTATTGAAGAGCTAGAAGGTTTTAGAGATGCTCTTTTAGACCTTTGTTTAGCTGTAGATTTATCTGCCTACAACCCAATAGATTTATGTGGCACTGGCGGTGATGGTAAAGATACATTTAATATTTCTACGCTTGCCTCATTTGTTACTGCTGGTGCTGGTATTAAAGTTACAAAACACGGTAACTACGGTGTATCTAGCAAATGTGGTAGTAGTAATGTAATGGAGTCTTTGGGTATTAAATTTAGTAATGATACAGGCTTTTTAGAAAAAACCATAGATGAAGCTGGTATTTGTGTATTACACGCTCCGCTTTTTCATCCTGCAATGAAAAATGTTGCTCCAATACGTAAAGAGTTGGCAGTAAAAACTTTCTTTAATATGTTAGGCCCAATGGTAAACCCTGCTTTTCCTAAAAACCAAATGGTAGGTGTTTTTAATTTAGAATTAGCCAGAATGTACGGTTACCTTTATCAAAACACAGATAAAAACTTTACTGTTTTACACGCCTTAGATGGCTATGATGAAATTAGTTTAACTGGAAAAACAAAAACAATATCTCGCCTATCAGAAAGTATGCTTAAACCTGAGGATTTTGGAGTACAGCAAATTAAACAATCTGACATTGTTGGTGGAGATACTGTAGAGGCTTCTGCTAAAATATTTGTAGATATTTTAAGTGGAAAAGGTACAGACCCTCAAAATAATGTAGTTTGTGCCAATGCAGGTATTGCAATAGCTACAGTACAAAATATTACCCCTAAAGAAGGCTTTTTAAAAGCACAAGAATCTTTACGTAGTGGTAAAGGTTTAGAAGCATTAAAAAAATTACAAAAGCTAAGTGCATAAATGGATATTTTAGAAAAAATAGTACTAGACAAACGTAAGGAAGTTGCTTTAAGAAAAGCTCTTATTCCTGTATCTCAACTAGAGGCTTCAGTTTTATTTAATAGACCTAGTAACTCTTTAGCTGTTGTATTAAAAAACAGTAGTTCTGGTATTATTGCAGAACATAAGAGAAGATCACCATCAAAAGCAGTAATAAATAATAGCCTATCTGTACAAGATGTTGCTACGGGTTACCAAAATGCTGGCGTTTGCGGTATGTCTGTTTTAACAGATGGCAAATATTTTGGTGGCTCTTTAGATGATTTGCTAACCGCCAGAGCAGCAGTACAAATGCCATTACTACGTAAAGAGTTTATTATAGATGAGTACCAAATACTAGAAGCAAAAGCTTATGGCGCAGATGTTATTTTGTTAATAGCAGCTATACTTACTAGAGAAGAAATAAAACAATTTTCTGAGTTTGCTAAAAGTCTAGACTTAGATGTTTTACTAGAAGTACATAACCAAGAAGAATTGCAAAAATCTATTATGCCTAGTTTAGATATGCTAGGCGTAAACAACCGTAATTTAAAAACTTTTACGGTAAGTTTAGACACTAGTAAATCTTTATCTGCTTTAATACCTAATGATTTTGTAAAAGTATCTGAAAGTGGCATAAGCAATATAGAGGCCATTAAAGAATTACAACCATACGGCTATAAAGGTTTTTTAATAGGTGAAAATTTTATGAAGACTGATAACCCTGGCGATAGTGCCACTAATTTTATAACATCTTTAACCTCATGAAACTAAAAGTTTGTGGTATGAAGCATTTAGATAATATGGAGGCTGTTGCAGCTTTACAACCAGACTATCTAGGCTTTATATTCTGGGAACCTTCATCTAGGTATTTTAATGAAAAAATGGGGGCTATATCCAAGAACATTAAAAAAGTTGGTGTTTTTGTTGATGCAGATTTAGATTATGTGGTAGAAAAAATTAACCAATACAGTCTAGATGTTGTGCAACTACACGGTAAAGAATCTCCTGAATTTTGTAAAGGTTTACGAAATTCTAATCTTGGCCTTAAAGGGAAACAACCACAAATTATAAAAGTTTTTTCTATTAAAGACAGTTTTAACTTTAGCGTTATTACTCCTTTTGAAAAAGTATGCGACTATTTTTTGTTTGACACCAAAGGTAAACTACCTGGTGGTAACGGTTATACTTTTAATTGGTCTGTTTTAGAAAATTACCCATCTACCAAACCCTATTTTTTAAGTGGCGGTATAGGCATAAAAGACACCGAAAAGGTTAAAGCATTTTTAAAAACGTCTGCCTCTAAGTACTGCGTTGCCCTAGATGTAAACAGTAGTTTTGAAATAGAACCTGGACTAAAAAATATTGAAAAATTAAAAGAATTTAAAACAGCATTAAGTATCTAAAACAACTACTTAAAACTAAATACTAATTCAGATGAATTATAATGTAACAGAAAAAGGATATTACGGAACATTTGGCGGTGCCTATATTCCAGAAATGTTATATCCTAACGTAGAAAACCTACGCCAAAACTATCTTAAAGTGATGGCAGAGCCAGACTTTAAAGCAGAGTTTGATCAGCTTTTAAAAGATTACGTAGGCAGGCCGTCTCCTTTGTACTTTGCAAAAAGATTGTCTGAAAAGTACAACACAAAAGTCTATTTAAAAAGAGAAGACCTAAACCATACTGGTGCTCATAAGGTTAACAATACTATTGGCCAAATTTTAATGGCAAAAAAACTAGGTAAAAAACGCATTATTGCTGAGACCGGCGCTGGCCAACACGGTGTTGCCACTGCTACAGTTTGTGCACTAATGGGTATGGACTGTGTGGTGTATATGGGTGAGATAGATATTGCACGTCAAGCACCAAACGTAGCACGTATGAAAATGCTAGGTGCAGAAGTAAGACCTGCACTGTCTGGTAGTAAAACACTAAAAGATGCAACTAATGAAGCTATTCGTGACTGGATTAACAACCCTGTAGACACACATTATATTATTGGTTCTGCTATTGGCCCGCATCCTTACCCAGATATGGTTACCAGATTTCAATCTGTAATATCTGAAGAAATAAAATGGCAACTAAAAGAAAAAGAAGGACGAGAAAATCCTGATTACGTAGTAGCTTGTATTGGTGGTGGTAGTAATGCTGCTGGTACATATTATCACTTTTTGCACGAAGAAGAAGTTGGTATTATTGCTGTAGAAGCTGCAGGTAAAGGAATAAATTCTGGCGAAAGCGCTGCTACATCTGCGCTTGGTAAAGAAGGTGTTATACACGGTTGTAAAACACTATTAATGCAAACCAATGACGGACAAATTACAGAGCCCTACTCTATTTCTGCTGGTTTAGATTATCCTGGCGTTGGACCACTACACGCACATTTATACAAAACAGGAAGAGGAGAATTTTATTCTGCCACAGATGATGAGGCTATGCAGTCTGGTTTAGAATTAACAAAATTAGAAGGTATTATACCTGCTATAGAAAGTAGTCACGCTTTAGCTATTTTTAAACATAAAACTTTTAAACCAGACGATGTGGTTGTACTAAGTTTATCTGGCCGTGGTGATAAAGATTTAGATAATTACATTAAATATTTTAACTTATAAAATTGTATAATGAACAGAATTAATAAAAAAATGCAAGAAGACAAAAAACTTCTTTCATTGTACTTTACAGCAGGTTACCCAGAGCTTAACAATACGGTTAAAATAATTGAAGATTTAGAGGCCAGCGGTATAGATATGATAGAAATTGGATTGCCTTTTAGTGACCCATTAGCAGATGGCCCAACAATACAAAACAGCTCTACAATTGCGCTTAAAAATGGTATGACTACCAATTTACTTTTTGAGCAGTTAAAAGATATACGTAAAACTGTTTCTATACCTTTAATAGTTATGGGATATTTTAACCCAATGCTACAATATGGTGTTGAAGCCTTTTGTAAAAAATGTGCAGAAATAGGTATAGATGGTTTAATTATGCCAGATTTACCTTTGGCTGTTTACCAGGATGAATACGAGGCTATTTTTAAAAAGTATAATTTAAAAAACATCTTTTTAATTACACCACAAACTAGTGACGAGCGTATTAAGCAGATTGATGAAGCTTCTGATGCATTTATTTATATGGTAAGTTCTGCTAGTGTAACGGGTTCTAAGTCTGGTTTTGGAGATGAACAAACTGCTTATTTTAAACGCATAGCTAGTATGCAACTTAAAAACCCACAAATTGTTGGTTTTGGTATTAATAATAACGAAACATTTACACAAGCAACAGAAGGTGCAAAAGGTGCTATTATTGGCTCCGCATTTATAAAACACCTTACAGAAAATGGTGTAAATACTATTAAAGAGTTTGTGCAAAAAATAAGATAAGTTTAAACTTATTTATCATAAAAAAAGCTGTTTCAATTATGAAACAGCTTTTTAGTTTTTGGTTATTTGTAGTATTATTTTCTGTACTTAATAGCTTTATTAGGATAATCTGTAATTAAACCATCTACTCCCATTGCAAGTAATTCTTCCATATCAGTCTCATTATTAACTGTCCAAGGAATAACTTTCATATTTTTTGAGTGAAGCTCTGCTATAACCTCTTTAGATAACATATTATGTAGCGGACTATAAATTTGTGGCACAAACCCTAATTTATCTAAATTAGTTTTAACATCATCTTTATATACCAAAGCAGCCAATGTATACTCTGGATAATTTTGATGTAAATATTGCAACACTCTAAAATCAAAACTTTGTAGTACTACATTTTCAACTGCAATTTTATCTTTAATAGTTGCTATAACTAAATCAGAAAAATCTTTTGGGTTTGGATGATAAATATCATCGCCCTCTGGCAAACTCTTAATTTCTATATTGTATTTAATTGGTGTTGTATTACCTGCTGTTAAAGAATCTGCAAGAGCAATAACATCTAACAATAACGGTTTTGTAACGTACTGTTTCTTTTGCTCTGGAAACTTAACATTACCCATACTACCACAATCGTATTTTTGAGTTTGCTTATACGTATGCTCATAAATATTTAATGCAATAGAATCTTTTTTAGCAATAGTTTTCCCTAGAGAATCTAAACAAAAAAGCGGATTAAAATATGGCTCATGTGACACCAACACTTGTTTGTCTTTTGTTACTGCAAGGTCTAACTCTATTGTATTTACACCCAACTCTATAGCTTTTGTAAAAGCTGGTATGCTATTTTCTGGCATTAAACCCCTAGCACCACGGTGACCTTCTAAATCAAAATTATAAGTAACCACTGTTTCTTCAACCGGAGCAGCTTCTTCTTTTGTTTCTTTCTTTTTATCGCTCTGCTTACAAGCCATAAAACCAAGGCCAATAAGGCCACAAATAGCTATTTTTAGTTTCATTTTATTATTTTATTTAAAAAATCAACTGTATTTACATAAACACCTTCCCAATCTTTGGATCTAATATCACTTGCTATAACGTGATTTCCACTTTTTGGAAAAGCCATTTTAGTCTTATCTTCTTCTGGCGTACCAAGAGCATTAAACATTACTTGCATTGCTGGCACAGAAACAACTTTATCTTGCTCTTCTTCATTTTTATAATAGTATCCTAAAAATACAGGACAAGTGACTTTAGAAAAAGTTTCTGTTGTCATTGTATTTGTAAGCATAGTAATTAATGAAATATAGCCATTTATATGATAGTTGGTAGACCAATACTTTGCTTCTAATTCTGGACGTTCTTGCACTTGCATTGTACCCCCTAAAGCCTTAACAAATTGCTCTTTACCTCCTGGTTGTATTACTGCTTTCATTGCTGGGTTAAGCAAATCTATAAAAGGAGAATACAAAACCAACGCTTTAATATCTTTATCTTCTGCTGCTATTGCTAAGCTTAATGTACCACCTGTAGATGTACTAATTACTATAACCTCATCTCCTAATTGTTTACCATAAGCAATTGCCTGTTTTGCAGATGCAATGTAATTTTCTGGTGTTAAGTCTTCAAAAGTATTATCTCTGTAAATACCGTGCTCCTCTAAGCGAGCCATATATGTGTTTGCTTTAAAGTTTGCTGAAAGTTGAGACATTACCGGCTCACCTTCTGCATAACTAGCACCAAAGCCATGTAAGTAAACAAATGCAATAGGAGATTTTTTATACTTATAATCGTCTGCCCATATAATTCTAGCTTCATTATCTGCCTTAATACCAACTACATTACTCTCCTCTATTTGTATCTTTTTCTCTAACTCTTTTAAATTTTGCATTTTTGCCGCTTTTTGTGCGGTTGCAAAAAACGCAAATACTAGAAATAAAGAAAGGATATATGTCTTTTTATTTATCATTTTATTGTTTTTTAATAATTTACCTTAAAATTTCACAGACAATTGAAGTCCGTAAAATGCTGGAGGACCTGCAATAAATGTTGGTATACCAAAAGCACCACCTGTATTACCCGCATCTATAATAAATTCTTCATCTAAAACATTAGTTGCATATAAACTAATTTCATACCTATCTTGTATAGTTATACCTGTTCTAATGTTTAATAAACCATAACCATCTTGAGATATATTTGGCAGATTAGTTTCTTCAAAAAATACTTTAGACTTGTAAGTATATGTTGGTCTTAAAAATACAGCTACTTTTTCACTTAAAGTAGGGTTGATATTAAATCCTGCTGAGAAAGAGTGTTCTGGTGTTAACCTAAACGTATTTCCTGCCAATTGCTGTGGGTTACCGTCTGAATCTTCATCATCAAAAGAAGCATCTATATACCCATAATTAGCAAAGAAAGAACTACTTTTTGCAAATTGGTACTGCATAGCAGCCTCAAAGCCTAATGCTGTTGCACTACCACTATCATTAGGAAGAATTACCAAACCATCTGTTTCATCTAAACGTGCAATTGTAGTTTGAAAATTACTGTAGTCATAATAATATCCATTAATATCAAACTGTAGTTTATTATCTAACATTAATGATTTTAGTCCTAGCTCATAAGACCATACAGTTTCGTCTGACAACACATTTACTTCTGTAGCCGATACATTAATTACATTTGGTCTTCTTCCGCGTGCAACGTTACCAAAAACAGTTACCGCATCACTTAAATCATAATTAACAGCAAACCTACCTACGGCAGATGTAAAAGTTTCACTTGCCGAAATTCTACCGTTTGTTGGCGTAAATAAGTTGTTAGGGAAAGCTCCTAAAAAGTTACCTAACAATCCTGGATTATCTGCATTTATAACCTCTAAACCAGCATTACTATTTTCTAAAGTTGCTCTTAGTCCTAGTGTAAGAGTTAATTTCTCTGTAACATCATAAGAAGCATCTGCAAAAATATCACCAGAGTAATTTTCTCCGTAATTAATAGACTCCTCTTTATTAAATGGCAATAAAGGAGCTCCTGCTAATGGTCCAAAACTACCTGGGTCGTTAGGAATATTAGGAAATAAAGTTGGCACACCGTTTATAACCAAAGCATCTGTTGCTACTAAAAGTGCTAGGTAACTTTGCTCATTAACCTCAAAAGGTACTGCTTGTGACCCGTTTTCATAAAAGAAATTAGCTCCAAAGAAACCAGATAGTTTATCATCATTATCAAAATTAAAACGTACTTCTTGACTAAATTGTTCTCCTTCTGCAACCTCTCTAAAAAATAAAACTGGTGCCGCTGTACCATCTGCATCAAAAGCCTCATCTGAATTAAATTTTCTATAAGCAGTAGTAGAAGTTATATCCCAATTGTCATTAAGTGCCGACTTTAAAATTCCTGTAAAACCATATACTGTACGGTCTAACCCTAATTCTTTACCGCGCTCTAAATCTGCAAAAGAGTTAGGACTTAAGTCACCTCCTAAAGGAGCAAAAGTTCCACTTTTAAAAGAAGTTCCTGGAGGTGTATCTTGTTGCCAATTTGCAATAAAATCAAACGTAGTATTATCACTAATCATATATTTTAAAGAACCTCTAAGTGCCAAAGTTTCTTTACCATTTAGGTCTCCTCCAGAAAGGTTTTCTATATACCCATCTCTTCTATTGTAAATTGCAGCTACACGAGCAAACAACTTATCTTTTACTAAAGGTGTGTTTACATAACCGTTTACTAAAAACTGATTGTAATTACCAATACCTGTTTTTAAGGAAGCAGAAGTCTCATTTTTAGCTTTATTTTGAATAATATGCATTGCTCCAATCTGCGCTCCTCTACCAAAAAGAGTCCCTTGTGGGCCTTTTAAAACTTCTACTCGTTCTATGTCAAACAACTCTACTACAGAACCACGAGATTTACTAATAGAAACCCCGTCTTGGAAAACAGATACTCTTGGCTCTACTCTAGAATCTCCGCTATCACTAGTAATTCCCCTAACAACTATACCAGGATTGTTTACACTTTGTATTTGTATTTGTAAACCTGGTACATAATCTGAAAAAGTATCATACTCAAACGTACCTTGGTTATTTATAAAGTCACTCCCATAAGAAGTTATTGCAATTGGTACATCTTTATTTAGTTGCTCTCTTTTTTGTGCTGTAACCACTAAACCATCTAACTGAAAAGATGGTTCTTTTAAATTAAAGTTTAAAGTTGTTTGCGGAGTTGCAATTTCTACTGATTTTTTTATGCTTTTATACCCTAAGTAAGATACTGTAATAGTATAAGTATTATAAGATAAATCATCTAACTTGTATGTCCCGTTTTCATCTGTAACTGCTCCTATTGATATACTTTGTATGACTACGTTAGCTCCAATTACAGGAGTTCCTGTTTCATCTAAAACCTGACCAGTTATACCCCCTTTGTTTTGTGCTGTTACCGTAAATGCGGTAAGTAATAGTAAAATTAAATAGTAATTATTTTTCATTGTGTGTTTTTAAGTTGCCCAAAACTATACAGCTACTGTTAAGCTAAAAGTTAGGCTACTTTATAATAATGTTACACAAACATTAATACGCATTAAGTAAGTATTAATAAAGAGCTTCCATTGTTAATAAAAGTTTAAACAAAACACATAACTAACTAAAAAACAAGCTAGTTAACACTGAAAATGCTATTCAATTTATAAATTGTACAACTGTTCAATTTATACAATAAAAAAAAGCCCTAAACAATATAATTAAATATAATGTTTGGGCTTATATCAAAAATAAAATATAATCGCTATTTTTTTAAATCGATGTCTTTTATGTTTTTAATCTTATTTCGCTCTAAAAAATCATCAATAGTTTCAAAATGTTCTATTACACGTTGATCTTTAAATTCAAATACTTTTTCTGCCAAACCTTGTAGAAAATCACGATCATGAGACACAAGTATTAAAGTACCATCAAAATCTAACAATGCTTCTTTTAAAACATCTTTAGATTTTAAATCTAAATGATTTGTAGGTTCATCTAATATTAAGAGGTTTACCGGTTCTAGCAATAATTTTACCATTGCTAACCTTGTTTTTTCGCCTCCAGATAGTACACTTACTTTTTTATCTACATCATCTCCTTTAAACATAAACCTACCCAAAATATTTTTTATTTGAGTACGCACATCTCCTTTAGCAACCTCATCTACTGTTTGAAAAATAGTTAAATCTGGATCTAGTAATGACGCTTGGTTTTGAGCAAAATAACCTACTTGTACATTATGTCCTAAACTACATTTGCCCTCATACTCTATTTCGCCTAAAATAGATTTTATCATTGTAGATTTACCTTCTCCGTTTCTACCAACAAAAGATACTTTTTCTCCTCTAGAGATAGACATATTAGCGTTCTTAAACACTGTATGGTCTCCGTATGTTTTTGTTAAGTCTTCTACAGTAACTGGGTAATCTCCTGAACGCTGTGCAGATGGAAATGATAATTTTAAAGCAGAGTTATCTACTTCATCAATCTCTATAATCTCTAATTTCTCTAACATACGTTCTCTTGATGAAACTTGGTTTGTTTTAGAGTATGTTCCTTTAAAACGCTCTATAAAACGCATATTGTCTTCTATAAACTTTTGCTGTTCTTCATAGGCTTTTATTTGATGCGCTCTACGGTCTTCTCTTAATTGCAAGTAATGAGTATAATTTGCTTTGTAATCGTAAATTTTACCCATAGTAACCTCTATAGTTCTATTGGTAATATTGTCTATAAAAGCTCTGTCATGTGATATTACCATTACAGCTTTTGCTTTGTTTACCAAAAAGTCTTCTAACCAAATTACAGACTCAATATCTATGTGGTTTGTTGGCTCATCTAACAGTATCAAGTCGGGTTTTTGAAGCAGTATTTTTGCTAGCTCTATACGCATACGCCAACCACCACTAAACTCACTTGTTTGCCTTGTAAAATCTTCTGATCTAAATCCTAATCCTTTTAATGCTTTTTCTACCTCAGCATCATAATTTACATCTTCTAATGCATAATATTGCTCACCAAGTTCAGACACCTCTTCTATAATTTTCATATAGGCATCACTCTCATAATCTGTTCTTGTCTCTAGCTCTTTATTTAAATAAGCCATACGGTCTCTCATTTCAAAAACATGGCTAAAAGCCTTAGAAGCCTCCTCTACTACCGTACTGTTATCTTCTGTTAATAAATGCTGTGGCAAATAAGCAATTACAGTATCTTTAGGGCAACTAACTTTACCCTTTGTTGCCTTTTGCTTGCCAGCAACAATTTTCATCATTGTAGATTTTCCAGCCCCGTTTTTACCCATTAATGCAATTTTATCATTTTCATTAATAACAAAATTTACACCA
Source organism: Cellulophaga lytica DSM 7489 (assembly GCF_000190595.1). Taxonomy (NCBI): domain Bacteria; kingdom Pseudomonadati; phylum Bacteroidota; class Flavobacteriia; order Flavobacteriales; family Flavobacteriaceae; genus Cellulophaga; species Cellulophaga lytica. The sequence goes on from NC_015167.1 coordinate 613,223, forward strand.
CTAAATAAGGTTGTTCCGCTAAATTCTACTGCAATATTATCTACTGTAATCATTTTTATAATTTAAGACTGCAAAACTAACAAAAAGTAAAGAATTTAGTAGATAGTTTAAATAGTTTATCAAAAAGCATTAAATCGTCCATTTAACACTCATTAACAAAGACTTACAAGTCTATTAACTACTTTTTTTTAATATTAATTGTACATTGTAGATGAACATAAAAAACAAATGATATGGGAATTATAGATGATAAGAGATTAAAAAGAAAAGTAAAACAATCAAATCCTACAAACCCAACAGGTAATACGGATATAGACACAAACAAGTTTGATATTGACTCCGAAACCATTAAGGATCAGCAAAATAAGAAATAACCTTACAAGCTTTATATGCAAAAGCCCCAAAATCTTAATGATTTTGGGGCTTTTCTTTTGTTTAAAAAAACATTTACCGTTTATAGAATATTTTATTTTAATAATTGAAAAAAGCATATAATTGCAATAAATTCTTACAAGAATCGTTTTATTTCAATAATTAAAAATAAACAATGAAAAAACAAATTTTACTACTTACAACGTTCTTATCTGTAACATGTTTTACGCACGCACAAGAACTAGAATCTACTGACCAAACCAACAATGCAGAGCAATCTGTTTTAGAGTATCAAGACAAAAAAAACATTGCTAAACTAAGTTTAACAAGTTTAGTTTTTAGAAACTTTCAATTTCAGTACGAGAGGGTTTTAAACAAAACTTTTTCTGTAGCGTTATCTTATGGTACAATACCAGAAGGAGGTATTCCATTTGGGAGTTCTTTTGTTGATGAAGACGAAGATGATGATTTATCTAACATTGTAAACGACGGTAAAATGAGTTACTCTAGTTTTACACCAGAAGTACGTATTTACACAGGGAAAAAAGGATATGGAAAAGGCTTTTATTTAGCTCCGTTTTTTAGAGCATCTAAATACACTTTTAAAAATGTAAACTTTAGTTTTGATGCAGATGGTGGAGGAACAGAAACTTTAACCACTAGCGGTACTGTTAAAGGTAATACTTTTGGTTTGTTATTTGGATCTCAGTTTAACCTAGGAAGCAACCTTGTTTTAGACTGGTGGATTGCTGGTCCGCATATTGGGTCTAGTAACGGAAACTTAAAAGGTGTATCATCTAGAGAATTATCTCAAAACGAACAAGACGCTTTACTAGAAACTTTACAAGACACAGATATTCCTTTAGTAGATACTGAGTATAAAGTAAGTAAAAATGGCGCAGAAATAGATTTAGATGGTCCTTGGGCTGGTGTACGTGCTGGTTTAAGTATTGGATATAGATTTTAAAAAATAAATGATTATCATATAAAACCCCTAAAACCAAAATGGCTTTAGGGGTTTTCTTTTTACAAAAAAAGTACAACCAACTACGGTTGTACTTTTCTCATTATAAACTTAAACTAACTTATTAAAACCTGTAGGTTAGTACTCCTGCAAAATTTCTTGGATCTGTTTGGTTAATGTAACGAGTTCTGTATGCATTATACCCAATTTGATCAAACACATTGTTTACCAAAAAGCGTAAACTCCATTGTTTGTTAAGTGCATAAGAAACTTGCGCGTTTACTTGCGTATAAGAATCCACATAAAAAGGTTCTTGGTTAGGCACAATACCTTCATGAGTTACAGCTCCTGCACTCCAGTCATTAATTGGTCTTTCTCCTGTATAGTACACTCCTGCGCCTACAGATAATCCTTTTAATTTTTGTTTAAAACTATAATTTGCGTACACATTAAAAGTATGCTTTGGCGTATTTAAAGGAGCAGAACCATATACAAAAGATGTATGTTCTTTGTATTGCGCATCTATATAGCTATATCCTGTTATTACTTCTAAGTTATCTAAAATACGACCACTTAATTCTACCTCTACACCTTTACGCTCGTCATTACCTCCTTTTTCATAAAAACCAGTAGCCACCCAATTTTCATCATAAACAGGTAAATTAATATTTTTATTATTGATTTTAAAATAAGTAAAATTAAAACGCAAACGGCTGTCTAACCAATTTGTTTTTACGCCGACTTCTAATTGATCAAAACGCTCATTACCTAACTGATTTCCATTTACATCTAACCTAGTACCTGTTCTTGGGTAAGAGCTATTTGTATAAGATGCAAAAACATTTATATTTTCTATTGGAGTAATTATAAGTCCGGCTAACGGGTTAAAGGCATCACTTTCTGTAGTTTCTGTTGCTGCATCTGTTAGTGTTTTACTGTAACGCAAGCCTATAAAAGATTTTAACCATTTGTTATATGTTATTACATCTTGCGCAACTACTCCTAAAGACCTAGACTCAGATTCTCCTATACTTACATCTCCAAAACCTAAATCTGCTGGCAGTGTTGATGAGTTAGAAGAAGGATTAAAAACGTCTACAATATCTAAATTAGATCCGCTTTGACTTGTGGTACTATATGCAGTAGTTCTATAGTCAAAACCAACCTGAAAAGTGTGTGCTATATTTCCTGTTTGCACTTCATCACCAATTAAATCTATCTGCAACACGCTATTTTTATCATTACGTGTAGAAATTGCATAACCGCGATTTCTTTGGTTGTAAATAGGGTTGTCATCTGTATCTGTAACTACATTTCCTAAACTAGCTCCTTTATCATCTAAATCTAGTGTAGAAGAAAAATAAGCTGCTTTAATACTTAATTTATCATTTATTTCTCTGTTAAAACGAATAGAGTACGTTGCGTTTTTTGTTAATGCTTTGTCATTTGCATAACCTAAAAATATATTATCTGGTAGGTCATAAATTGCATTTACATTATTCTCATCTAAATTTATAGTACCAACATCTGGAGTTCTACTGTCATCTAAATAATCCATTTCTGCAGTAATGGTTGTTTTATCGTCTAACCTCCACTCTAAAGAAGGGTTAATGTAAAAACGGTCTGATGACACACCTGTTCTGTAGCTATCAGATCTTTCTACAGCTCCGTTAATTCTGAATGCTAAATTTTTAGCGTTATCTAGAGGCCCGTACACATCAAAAGTAGCACGTGTTTGCCCAAAACTACCTACACGTAATGAAGCAGAACCTCCTGAGTAGTATTTTGGGGTTTTTGTTACTATATTAATAACACCACCCGGACTACCTAAATCTGTTGCTACACCTTGTGTAATAGATGCTGCACCTTTTAAAACCTGAATGTTATCTACACCTTGCATATCTGTTAGTATTCCCTGCCCTCTAAAATCTGAATGTACACGCACTCCATTTTTTAAAATAGGAATACCTCTAAACCCACGTGAAGACATACTCTCTCTTTTATTACCATAAGTAGCAAATGTATAAACACCTGGTACATTTTTAGTTGCATCAGAAATTGTAAGGTTTCCTTGTTGCTCTATTAATTTATCAGAAATGATAGAAATACTCTGAATTTGCTCATAAGGAGCTAAAGGTAAACGTGTAAGTGCTTCAATTTTGTCTGGATGCTCAAATCTGTTACCAAAAACCTCAACCTCTTCTAATTTTAAATTATCTTCTAACTTAAAAGTAAGCTTAATAGTTTCGTTTTCTTTTAATGTAACCAACTTAACAACACCATGGTAACCAACATAAGATACTTTTACGTTATAGGTGCCTTCTTTTAAATTAGAAATCGTAAAAAAACCATTTTCATTAGTAGTTGTTCCAATTTTTGTTCCTGATAAAAAAACATTAGCATAGCTCACTGGCTCATTGTTAGCGTCTGTAACATAACCTTCTATTTGTGATTGAGCAAAAGACATTTGAATTGCTAATACAAATAGTAAACATAACTTTTTATACATAATCCTTATTTAGATTTATTTAAAATAATGCCCAAAAGTAAAACTGAAAATTGTAGCAACAAAATTATTTAGAATAAATATAAATAGAAAGTTAAAACTAATTTTAAATGATTGATTTTTAAGTAATTAAATTATATATAAAAAATAAACAAAAACTCATAAAAAAATTAACAATGCGTTTTTTTATTTAGATAAATAGAATAAACTAGGTATGTTTAAAAGTTTACAAACAAAAAAACACCATTCCCCTAATTGTAGAGAAATGGTGTTTACTATTTTAAAATAGTTGCTATAAATATTACTTAAGCACTAAAACTAAATCATCAGAATTTACAAGTGCTCCGCCTGTTAGTTGTATTTTATCTACAACACCTTCTGCTGTAGCGGTTACTGTTGTTTCCATTTTCATTGCCTCAATTACAAACAAAGGTTGATTCTTTTTCACCTCTTGTCCTTTTTTAACTAAAACATTAGATAATAAGCCTTGTAAAGGAGCTCCTATTTCTTTAGGGTTATCTTTATCTATTTTTACGTTTTGAGCCTTAATAACTTTTACAGCCTTATCCTTAACCATTACATTACGTAATTGCCCATTTATTTTAAAGAAAATACTAACGTAACCGTTTTCATCTGGCTCTCCTTTTAGCATTAACGACACCAATACATTTTTACCTCTATCTAATTCTACCAAAATTTCTTCTCCTACCTCCATACCATAAAAGAAGTTTTTTGTTGGTATATTCATAACATTACCATATTTAACGTGGTTGTTATAAGCGTCTGTAAATACCTTTGGATATAATTTATACGACAAGAAATCTGTAATTTCTAAATCTCGTCCCATTCCTTTCTTAAACTTTCGTTTAAAAGTTTTAAATTCTTTATCAAAATCTATAGGCTCTAGGTGTGCATTTGGTCTTTCTGTATAGGCCTCTTGATCTTTTAAAATAATTTTTTGAAGTTCTTTTGGGAATCCGCCTACTGGCTGTCCCAAATCTCCTTTGAAGAAACTAATTACAGATTGCGGAAAAGAAATACTATCACCATTCTCTAAAACATCTTTTACAGTTAGGTTATTGCTAATCATATACTGCGCCATATCACCTACCACTTTAGAGCTAGGGGTTACTTTTACAATATCTCCAAACAATTGGTTAACCTCACCATACATTTTTGTTACCTCAGGAAATTTATCTTCTAAACCTAATGCAATTGCCTGCCCTTTTAGGTTAGAATATTGTCCTCCTGGAATCTCATGTTTATATACTTCTCCTGTACCAGATTTTAGTCCAGACTCAAAAGTATAGTAATAATTACGTACGGTTTCCCAGTAGTTAGAGTATTCTGCTAGCTTATCTGTATCTAACTTATTTTCTCGTTCATGAAAACGCAACATTTCTACGAGGGAGTTAAAGTTTGGTTGTGATGTTAAACCAGATAACCCGCCTAGTGCTACATCTACAACATCTACTCCTGCTTCTATAGCTTTTAAATACATTGCCGCCTGTATAGATGATGTATCATGAGTGTGTAAATGTATTGGTATATTTATTTCAGATTTTAAGGCTGATATTAACTCAAACGCAGCATTAGGTTTTAATAACCCAGCCATATCTTTTACACCTAAAATATGCGCACCTGCATTCTCTATATCTTTTGCTAATTGAATATAATATTTAAGATTATACTTTGTTTTTTTAGGATCTAAAATATCACCTGTATAGCAAAGCGATCCTTCTGCTAAACCACCAGTTCTGTTACGTACGTGTTCTATAGTAGGAGCAATAGATTTCATCCAGTTAAGAGAGTCAAAAATACGGAATACATCTACCCCAGTTTCCCAAGATTGTTCTACAAATTTTTCAATTAAATTATCTGGGTAAGCTGTATAACCAACGCCATTAGAACCACGTAAAAGCATTTGTAGCAATACATTTGGCATAGATTTACGTAATAATGCCAAACGCTCCCAAGGGTTTTCTTGTAAAAATCGTAAGCAAACATCAAACGTAGCACCACCCCAAACTTCCATACTAAATATTTCCGGAAAGTTTTTAGCGTAGCCTTCTGCTACTTTTAACATATCTATAGTACGCATACGAGTTGCCAATAAACTTTGGTGACCATCACGCATTGTGGTATCTGTAAAATGAACTTTTTTCTCATTTTTTAACCAGGTAGCAAAACCTTCTGGACCTAATTCTGTTAGTAAATCTTTAGTTCCTTTTGGGTAAGAACTCATTTTCTCAAAAGAAGGTACTTTGGGCTTAGAAAAAACGTGGTTAGGATCTTTCTTTTTTACATCTGGATTACCATTAACTATGGTTTCCCCAAGGTATTCTATAAGTTTATTAGCTCGGTTTCTTGGCTCTACAAACTCAAATAATGAAGGCTCATTTTTAATAAAATTTACAGTAACCTTACCGTCTCTAAAAGTTTGGTGTTTTAAAATATTATCTAAAAACGCCATATTACTTTCTACACCTCTAATACGAAACTCTGCCAATGCCCTACGCATTTTACGACAAGAGCCGTCTAATGTTCTACTAATAGCAGAAACTTTTACAAGCATAGAATCAAAAAACGGAGAAATACGCACTCCTTGATAAATACTACCTGCATCTAACCTAATACCAAAACCAGAAGCACTTCTGTAAGTTGTAACTACACCATAATCTGGTTTAAAGTCGTTTGCAGGATCTTCTGTAGTAATTCTACATTGCAGTGCGTAACCGTTAATTTTTACAGATTCTTGATCTTGTATTTTTATTTGCTGATCTGATAATTTGTAACCACCTGCAATAAATAGCTGAGCCTTTACCAAATCTATATTGGTAATCATTTCTGTTACTGTATGCTCTACTTGTATTCTTGGGTTTACTTCTATAAAGTAAATACTACCATCATCATCTACTAAAAACTCTACAGTACCTATATTATTATAATTTACTGCTTTACATATATCTATAGCGTACTTATACAAACTATCTCTAGTTTCTTGAGGTAAACCAATAGAAGGAGCAAACTCAATTACCTTTTGGTAACGTCTTTGCACAGAACAATCGCGCTCATATAAGTGCACCATATTACCGTGGGTATCTGCTACTATTTGTACCTCTATATGTTTTGGGTTTTCTACAAATTTCTCAAGAAAAACAGTGTCATCACCAAAAGCATTTAAAGACTCTCTACGGGCTTCAGGAAAAGCCTTTTCTAACTCTTCTTGTGTGCGTATAACACGCATACCACGGCCACCACCGCCAGAAGCAGCTTTTAACATAATTGGATAACCTATACGCTTAGCTTCTTCTATAGCTATACTTACATCTGTTAAATCTTTATCACTACTTTGTATTACAGGTACATTATTAGCTACAGCAACTTCTTTTGCTGTTATTTTATCTCCTAAAGATTTAAGAACAGAAACTTTAGGCCCAACAAAAATTATATCATTATCTGCACACTTTTGTGCAAACTCAGCATTCTCAGATAAAAATCCGTAACCAGGATGTATGGCGTCTACTCCATTATCCTTTGCTACTTGTATTATAGCATCTATATTTAAATACGGTTTTAAAGGCTCATGATCTTCTCCAATCTGGTAACATTCATCTGCTTTATACCTGTGTAACGAGTAACGATCTTCATAGGTATATACACCTACCGTTTTTATGCCTATTTCTACACAAGCTCTAAAAATACGGATTGCAATTTCTCCCCTATTAGCTACTAAAACCTTGTTAATCTTCATTTATTAATGTATTTATTAGTGTTTACTTACTAGTTCTAATAATTTTATCAAATTAATTATAGATAACCAAAATAATTTAACAGAATTATTACCTGATTTGCTGTTTTCAAAGGTACTTCATTTAAGGGTTTTTAACAATATTAAAATTTTACAAAACAGAGGTATTTCGTATCAAATTGTCACTATTTTATCTATATTACAATTATTTAACAAGCAATGGATGTGTTTTAATGAATATTTTATTCTGAATACTTTTAAAATTAGACTTGACATTCTACTTAAAATTTACTACCTTTTAAGGGAATTTAATGAACACTATGGGAAAAGGAGATAAAAAATCTAAAAGAGGTAAAATAATAAATGGCACTTATGGTGCTAGAAGAAAAAGAAAAATTAAAAAACAGCCTACATTACAAGAAAAAATAAGTCCAGATAAAAAGAAGTAAGTCAACAACTTATGCTTTTTATCCATAAAAACAAACAGTTTAACCGATATAAAAAGCGTTTTTCACCACAACTTTGCTTATGTTTACCACATAACTTTTAATAAAAGCCAAAAATAAACCAACTTTGTAATTCCAAATTACAAACAAAACCAACCCCCAAGATTATGTTTAAAAGTGCATTTGTATTTATTTCTCTTGTAATAACAACAGGTTTTACAAGTACTCCAGTATCTAACTGTGACAATGCTTACTCTGCAAGCTCTTACGCTCTAAATTATGCCAAAAAATCTTTAAAGGCAGATAATTTTGATCATCAAAAATTTTATGCTAACAAAGCTTACATTGCTTTAGAGAAAACAAATAGGCTAATGAAAGATTGTAATTGTGCAGATGCAAAAAATTCGGTCTTAAAAGGATTAGAAAATATTGATAAGGCTGCTGCTCCTAAAGATTGGGATTTGGGTAGACACTACGCAAAATTAGCTTTATTAGATGTTGAAAACACTATAACAGCTTTAGACATATTTACTCAAAACGGTATTAATACAGTTTCATCTGAATTAGAGCTTAAAGACAACGCTTTATTATTAGAAGCAGCTGAATTAGAAAAACAACGTGTTGCTTTAGAAGCTGAAATTGAAAGATTATTATCTAAAAAGAGAGCTTTAGCAATAAAAATTGCTGAAAACATACAAAAGCAAAGACAAAATTAATTTAGTCTACAACTAAATTTAATTCTACGCTATTACCTTCTTCCGTTATATTTAGCTCATAGGTATAAAAACCTAAAGGCAAAGGTGTTTCACCTACATAGTCTATTGGCTGTAAAGTATAGGTTTGTTCCTCTGTTTCTATTACTATAGATGCATATGCGTATGCTGTTTCGTACTCAAAATAGTCTGACAATGCACCCGATGCAACATCTGTATGTACATTTTCGGTATCTCCATTTATTTGTACTACGTCATAAGCTACCGCACTAACATTTTTTATTCTAATATTTACTGCTTCAAGGTTATCATCTCTATCATCACAGCTAAAGATAGTTAGCACTAGTAGTATTAAAGGAAGTAGAATTTTATTTTTCATAGGAAACATATATTATTGTCTACTATAAAAAACGATGTTTTAAAGATATTATTATCTAATAAAAACTGGCATATTTTCTTTTTCTGTATGCTCTTGACTAAAAGCGTAGCCGTCTGTAGTAAATTTTTTAATATCGTTTAAGGTTTC